>JACUTQ010000086.1 GCA_014859725.1 Methanosarcinales archaeon
GGCCATTGGGCATATTTTCTATAAATGGTGTTCAGAATTAAATATAACTCACCGCAAAGAACGCAAAGGACGCAAAGATTCGGTTAAATAATTTGGTAGTTTACTGCAGGTTCTGTGTTCTTATTTTATGATTTATGCATAATCGTGAACACGTTTTTGGCAATAAATAATATAGGAAATTTATTAACTAAATATTCTTATTACTTTCAAACAAGGTCTGATAAAAATGTCATATGAAGTTACCGAAACCTCTCAAGAACTCACTGTTCAGGAAGAGCGAATCCAATTCCGCAGTGAGAAGAAGCGCCAGAAAGATACTGCCCGCCTCATCTGGGCATCTAAGCCGCGCCGTGAACCCTCGCCCAAAGACCTTGAGTTCCAGACCGCTGAAGAGGTGTATCCGAATAAGGCGACCGGCAATTTGATGTACTTTTAGACAGAGGTAGAAGATATTTCCGACCTGACAAACCGGTGAGGGGTGATTATCTCTTTTATGAAGATACCATATCAAAAAGTAGTGAAAAGGTACTCTGAGAACTAATTAGTAAATTTTATAGTATATTTCATATAGAACTAATAAGAATAACACTATGAATTGAAATGAAAATTTTATTGAATATTTAGAGTGTCTTTTGACATGAAAATCAAAAGCTTGATATCACAAGTTTTAGAGGGATAAGATGAGTACAAGAAGTGAAAGAAAAGTTGATGAAACATTTACTCATCTTTGCTCCCAACTTGACTATACACGAAAAAACGGCTTAGTAGAATCTGATTCTGATGTGAAAGATGAATCCCAAAGATATATTTTTAAGCAAGTTTCTGAGAAGCTGGGCACAGATGCTGTTTTCTTTTTAAAAACTGAAAGTGGGCAAAATATCCCCCTTATATATTTTCATAAATTGGAATATAGAGATCACGATGCGATTGCAAAATTGCATAAGCAAGCTTGGAATATGGGGCAAGCTCCACTTCTCTTTATCGTTTTACCTGATGTCGTTCTTATATATAGTGCATATGAACAGCCAAAGACACTTCCAAATGAAAAACTGGACGATGAAGCTGGATTTATAGAAGAATTGGAACTTTTTGTCGAAGCTAAAAATAAATTCGATGAACTGAAAAAATATCGCAGTTCTGAACTGTTAACAGGCAATTACTGGCAAAAATATAGCAAATATTTCGATGATAAAAAAAGGGTATATCAAACTTTATTAGACAATTTAGAGTTTATGAGAGATCAATTGATTGCAAAAGGTTTACCTAATGACGTTGTCCATAATCTTCTAATCCGTTCGATTTTTATCAAGTATCTTGAGGATAGAACAGATAATAAAGGTCACAATGTGTTTCCAAAAGATTTTTTCACAAAATTTATGCCAAGTGCAACAAACTTCACTGATTTGCTCTCTGACAAAAATGCAACCGATGAACTATTTCGATTTTTAAATGAGAAATTTAACGGGGATATTTTTGCAGTAGATAAAAATGGATATGATGTTCCTCAAGAGCACCTCAATTTATTACAAAAAATGCTAAAAGGAGATATATATCTTGAAGAGGGCCAAATGACTTTATGGCCCTTATACTCTTTTGACGTGATTCCAATTGAACTTATTAGCAATATTTACCAGAAATTTATTCATCATGAAGGAAATGAGAACACAGTAAACAGGGCGGGGGCACACTACACACCATATCATCTTGTTACTTTTCTAATGGATCAAGTACTTCCATGGGAGGGCGAATATACTAATTTTAAAGTATTGGACCCATCCTGTGGCTCTGGGGTTTTTTTAGTAGAATCATATCGTAGACTTATAAGTCGCTGGATGCAGGCAAACACAAATAAACGTCCATATGCACAAGATTTAAAACGTATTCTCAGGGAAAATATTTTTGGGGTGGATACAAACAATAACGCAATTCGAATAGCTGCCTTAAGTTTATATCTTACTATGTGTGATTATCTGGAACCGCGTTATATTTGGAATCTGGTCAGATTTGAACCGATTGTTAATAAAAATCTATTTACATCAGATTTCTTTGAGAAAGATCTCCCCTTCTTGGAACAAAAATTCGATTTGATAATTGGCAATCCGCCATGGGCAAGCGAATTATCCGAAGCTGCAATTGAGTACTTGAAGACAAATGATAAACCTGTTGGAGATAAACAAATCGCTCAGGTGTTTTTATGGCGCGTGGCAGAATTGTGTAAACCTAATGGCGAAATATGTATGTTGGTATCCAGTAAAAATCTTCTTTTTAATCGGTCCAAACCAAATAGAGAATTTATAAAGCGGTTTTTTTCATCATTCGATATAAAAACTGTTATTAACTTTTCAGCATTAAGACACGTTTTATTTTCAAAAGCTGTTGGACCCCCGGCTGCTGTCATTTTTTCACCTGAGAAAAAAGAAATCCAGAATATTCTTTATTGTTCTCCAAAGCCAAGCTATTCAACACAGGATAATTGGCTTTTCATAATCGAACCTCAGGACATTGCTCACATTCCAAAGAACGAAGCCATTGAAAATGACATGTTTTGGAAGGTGGCTATGTGGGGACATCCAAGAGATTATGAATTGATAAAGAAGCTCTCAAAACTTCCAACCTTAAGGGACATATGTGAAAATAAAGGATGGACACATGGAGAAGGTTATATTGTGGGGAATAAGAAAGACAAAGTCCCTGAATTTCTTGGGAAACCGAATGTGGACGTACGAAATTTAAGAAGGTTTATAATTAATGAAGATTCGTTGCCACCTTTTGATGAAAAAGGATTGTATAGGCATGCAAAAACAAAAAGGGAGATATTTGAGGGACCTCATTTATTGATTAAACAAAGTCCTACAGCAAATGTAGGTATGATTGCGGCTCTTTTGAATGGAGATGCCGTTTTTAATCATTCAATTCTTGGTATTCATGGTAAAAAAAGTGATTTAGATCAATTAGCAGCATGTTGTTTGGTAATTAATACAAACATTGCATTGTATTATAATATGTTAACTACACGTAGTTGGTTAGTAGAACGTGATTATTTTGAAGAGGAAGAGATTTTGGATATTCCAATGCCAGAAGAAATTTTGGAGTTGAAAGAAACAATTAATTATAATTATCTCAAAAAAATTTCCGATAATTTGGACGCAGACAGTACAATAAATTTGCTTGCAATAAAACTCTATCATTTAAATGAATCTGAGATTATTCAGATTAATGATACCATTAAATATACGTTGGATTACTATAGGAATAAAAAAAAATCTATTGCAGTAAAGCCCGTGGATGAGAGTACTTTAAGGGAATATATCGATATTTATTGCGGGATATTGAATAACTCTTTTTCAAGTCCAAATAAAGATTTTGTAGGGACAATTTACGCTGGTGAAGGACCACTTAAAGTAATATCAACAAAACTCGTGGAGAAATCTGAAAAAATAGATGTTCCCTATATCTTAAATAACCAACTCGAACATATTCTTAATGATTTGGATAAACAGTTGATGGAAGAAATCTCTTCAAGCATTTACATAAGGCGTAATCTTCGCAGGTATTCTGGTGACACGACATTCATCGTTAAACCGAATCAAATGCGATATTGGACGAAATCCGCTGCTTTGCGTGATGCAGATGAAACGTATAGAGATATCATGTCATCTACAGGAGATTGTTAATTGAGACTTTTAGATATATCGACTCAAGAGTCTATATTAGGTTCTCCTACCAATTTAAGTGAAGAACTGAGATTGGAAGGGGTTTCACATCTTTTAGCAATTTTATGTGATGCTTATAGAAATTTGCATACGCATAGTAAAATTACGCTTTCAATGGGAGAAACGGGGATTAATGAGGAGTTCTACCGTTGTGTACAAATGATGTGGTTTGATAAGGGGCCTAAGACACTTACGCCAATTCATGAAAAATCACATGGAAAGAGAATGGAGGGGAGAGGGAAGACTCCAACAATCGATATTTGTTTTCGAGATTGGGACCCGGATTTATATTTTGGGGTTGAATGTAAAATATTGGAAGATAAGAAAGAGAGGTATGATTATTATATAAAGGGTGGAATTTGTCGATACATTTCTGGTGATTATAGCAAGAAATTTCCTACCGGTGCGATGATTGGATATGTCGTAAATGGTGATTTTTCAAAAATTATAACTGAAGTGAAACACAGGATTGATACGGTCCCACATAGCTCTAACATGAAAATCTCAAGTCCTATAAATGGGTTTAAAGAACACTATGAATCGGTTCACAAAAGAAAAACTGGAGTTTCTCCTTTCAACATTCACCATTTATTTTTCTGCTTTACTTGAATCTTAAAAGTGATATAATGTCATATATAAACACTGAACCTGATCTGGAACTCACTGTTCAGGAAGAGCGAATACAATTCCGCAGTGAGAGGAAGCGTCAGAAAGACACTGCCCGCCTCATCTGGGCGTCCAAGCCGCGCCGTGAACCCTCGCCCAAAGACCTTGAGTTCCAGACCGCAGAGGAAGTGTATCCAAATAAGGCGACCGGCAACCTGACGAGTTTCTTTGATTCTGGCGAAGACGAGATTTCCAGCCAGCCGAACCGGCTTATCTGGGGCGATAACCTGCTGGTGATGCAGGCACTGCTTGCGCAGGGGTATGAGGGGCAGATTGATCTGATCTATATTGACCCGCCGTTCAATACCGGGGAGAATTTTAATTTCCCTAATGATGTGAAGATCGGGGATAGGAATTATGAACGGGAAATGCCGATGAATGAACGGCTGGCATATTCTGATACATGGGAAAGGGGGATTGATAGTTTTCTGGATATGTTATATCCGAGATTGCAGTTGATGAAACGATTGCTATCTGAGGATGGAAGCATATATGTACATTTAGATTTACACGCGGGGCATTATGTGAAGATCATAATGGATGAAATTTTTGGGAAAGATAATTTTATTAATGAAATCGTATGGCAAAAAATACGGTCATCTAAAGGTCAAGCAAAATCTTTTGGAAATGTACATGATATAATTTTTTGTTTTTCAAAATCGAACCTATATAAATTTAATAAACAATATAAAAAGCACGATCCTAAAAGATTTGAAACTCATTACAATAATATTGAGGAAAATACTGGGAGAAGGTACCAACTGGCTGATTTTACTCAAAGTGGACAAGGAGAAGCACGAAGGTTTGGCGATATAATTTTATCACCTCCAAATGGGAAACATTGGATTTGGTCCCAAGAAAAAATTGATGAAGGAATGGAAAATGGGTTAATTGTTTTTACAAGTGGTGGGAAGCCACGAGTAAAAAGATATTTGGATGAGTCAAAAGGTACGCCGATTGAAGATATATGGACAGATATTTTTCCCATCAATTCTCAAGCTTTAGAGTCGTTGGGATATCCTACACAAAAACCTGAATCTTTACTTGAACGAATCTTTTATGCATCCTCAAACGAAGGAGACCTTGTTGCCGACTTATTCTGCGGTTCAGGCACCACTGCCGCCGTTTCCGAAAAACTCGGGCGGCGCTGGATAACGTCTGACCTGTCCAAAACTGCCATACAGGTAGCAAGAAGCAGACTTGTGAACCAGAATGCTGCGCCTTTCATTGTCCAGAACCTCGGCAACTACCAGCGCCAGCTCATCTACCTCAAGGACGTGAAGCTCAAAGAGATGTACAACATCGTCCTGAAACTCTACGGTGCCGTACCCCGTGATGACTGGCAGGGTTTCGGAACCAAAAAGGACGAAAAGGACACCCTTGTCTATGTATCTGAACCAGACAGGCCGGTTACTGGCAAGAAAGCCATCGAACTTGCAAAGAATGCAGCCACAGCAGACGGCAGGGGCTACAAACGGCTGGTCATACTTGCGTGGGATTATGAATATAATTTTGAAGAGGATTTTGCGAGGCTTAAAAAGAACATAAAAACAAAGCAGTTGGCAGCAGTCGAGTTCAAGGTCATACCATCAGACGTATACCGTTATCTCAGGAGTACAAACGTAGGTGATGTGTCCATTGCAGATAAGATAACATTCTACCAGAAACCGTATCTGCGGTTGGGTGAGCCGCAAGTAAAGGGTATGAATGAGGATTCGATAACAACCACCATCAAAATAGAACAGTATGTGATACTTGACATTCCGCTGAAAGATGAATCCAAAAGACCTGAGATCGAAGAAATGCTGCACAACAACTTCCCTGCACTCATTGATTTCTGGACTGTGGACTGGGACTATGACAGCGAGGTCTTCAGAAGTAAATGGCAGGCAATACGGGACAGGAAAAAGGGTGAACCAGTACCCATTATTGCAGATGCAAATCTTAAAAGGGGCAAGAAATACACAATTGCAGTAAGGGTGGTTGATGTGTTCGGGAATGATGCATCAGCAATAAAAGAACTTGATCTGAGGTAGGGCCATGGCAAAGAAAAGTTCAAAAACCGAACTGTTCGGAAAACACCCCCTTGCAAGCTCAATAGAACCTGTAATACAAGAATGGTCTGAAAATGGCTATCCTGCCGTCAAGGGAAAACAGATGACCCACATTACCCGGGAACTTTTCAATTACTGGTTTTCGGAAGGGGTGCATGAAGATGAATGTTTCTTTGAATGCCAGCAAAGAGCCATTGAATCTATTGTTTATTGCTATGAGATACTTGAAATCCCATCCGTAAGTACGCTTTTTGAGACATTCTCCAAAGAATTGCTTGAAGATAAAAATCTTCGTCATGGCATCGAAACCATCAAACACCCGCGGTATGCCGTGAAAATGGCAACCGGAACAGGTAAAACCTGGGTCATGAATGCCATAATTATATGGCAGTATTTTAACCGTGTGAAACTGGAAGATGAACGGTTTGTATCCCATTTTGCACTTGTAGCGCCCGGAAATATTGTCTATGAGCGGCTGCTTGATTCGTTTTTAGGCAAGGTCAGGAATGGAAAAAGACAGCCCAGGACCATTGATATCAACCGCAAACTGTTCATGCCTGATGATTGGAGGCAGGACTTTCATCTATCTGTCTTCACAAAAAATGACCTTCAGGAAAATGTACCATACACGGATTCACCATTCATCCTGATAACAAACTGGCATCAGTTGACCGATACGTCAAGGAAGAAAGGAGAAACACTTTCCGAAGCACTTGGCATCGACATGATAAGTGACTCCATATCCCTGCGCGTTGAGAGATTCATGGATTTTTTAACATACAACAACGACCTCATGATAATCAACGACGAGGCGCATCATGTACACAACTCAACAGACTCAGAACTGAAACGCTGGCAGGAATCCATAGAAATATTGCGAAACAGGATGGAAGAAAACGATAAACACCTTTTCATCCAGTATGATTTCACAGCAACGCCATTCACAATAAAAGGAAATAAAAAGGAGTTTTTCTCCCACGTTATTTACGACTACGGCTTAGTGGAAGCAATGCAGGATATGCTAGTAAAACAGATATTCATAGAAAAAAGCAGTTTCCTGTCAGGCAAAATACAGCAGCTTCCAGATAACAAGAAATTGATGATTACAGCATACAAAGACGATGCAAAAAATGTAATCGAATTGTCAGAAGTCCAGAAGCACATGATAGATGTCGGTATTGCAAAACTGGATAATCTACAGAAAGATTTTGAAACTCTGAAGATAAACAAAAAACCCGTAATGTTTGTAATGGCTGATAATAACGACGAAGCTGATTTGATTACCAACTACATAAAAGAAAAAGAAGATTCAAATGGCATTATTTTCGGGGATGAATCATTAGGAGAGCAGGTAATAGCCATTCATACAAAGAAAAAAGACACCCTCTCAGATGATGACTATAAAAAACTGAAAAATACTGTTTTTGCAAGTGATGATGCATCCAATCCTGTGCGAGTTATTGTTAGTGTTATGATGTTAAGGGAAGGATTTGACGTTAAAAATGTATGCGTGCTTGTTGTACTAAGGCGTTCAGATTCAGACCTCCTTACAGAGCAGGTAATTGGTAGAGGTATCAGGCTGATGTTCCCTGAACCTGAATATTTACAGGATAAGGTTGAAAACTACACAAAATTAGTTGACAAAGAAAATTTGATCAATGCCTATGACCTGCTTTTCATAGTTGAACATCCAAAATACAATGACATTTATGACCAATTAACAAAAGCAGGAGCCCAGATAGCAAGTGGCAGCAGTATAGAATTATCACTTGATGCAAAAAGCGTATTAATTCATGTGGATGAAGAAAGGGTCAATAAATATGATATAGGCTGGCCAATTTCCTTAACCCATAAAACAGAGGAAGAACTGGATATTTCACAGTTTGATATATCAAAATTACCTTTATCACCTCAGCCATTTGAGGATATTCATCCAAGCAAGATTTTAATAACCGACTATCATCCAACCACACAATTCCGTTCAGAATGGGAACTACTTGATTCAAATTTTACCTATGGCGGATTTATACGGAATACTGTCCGGGAACTAATTGGTTCGAGAAAAGACAGCCGTGTGAGCTTATCACGTTACGCTCCAGAGATTGCAGGGGTGATAGACCAGTATGTTTCACAACATATGTTCGGAAGAAAAATTGATTTTTCAAATTTTGAAAATGTCGAAAAATTAAGAAACCAACAATTGGTCTACTATATTACAAACAAATTAAGAGAAGCGATCAACACTTTTCTGCAAAGTTATAAATCATACGATGTTATTGAAGCCGAATGGATTCGACTATCAGAATTCAAAGATTTAAAAATCCGAATGGAACGAGCCATCGAAACAAAAAAATGCCTTTACCCATCTCTTGATTTTCCATACAAAGGAGGACTTGAACGAAAATTTACGGTTGATATTTTAGAAAATGATCCCACTGTACTTTCATATGTAAAATTAAATCAATATGTTCATAAATTATCAATCCTTTACATCAATTCGATGGGGTATTTAGTTCCTTATTATCCTGATTTTTTAGTCAAAACGGAAGATATCATGTATATAATCGAAACAAAATCAGCAAAGGATGCAATAAACGATATTGATGTGAAAAGAAAGGCAATTGCTGCTGAGCAGAGATGTAGAGATATTTCAAAAATTAAAACCATCCCTCCGATAGTCCAACCAAGAGAATGGCAATACATTCTAATTCCACAGAACATTATGGAAGAAATGGAAGGGTCAGGATTTAAAAGTCTAATTGAAAGATGTGAAAGCAATTTAGCATTCTTAAAAATGAGTCAAGAATAGACTCAAATTCAACCTAATAAAATGTCAACCATTCTTTGCGTCCTT
>JACUTQ010000087.1 GCA_014859725.1 Methanosarcinales archaeon
TTCTAAGAAGATATGGATACAACTTTGCTGCTTTAGCTCTTTTACTCAAGTTTGGGCCAGGATAAAAAGCGTAGATGTCCATTTCTCTCATGTATCGTTTTACCGAAAGAGAACTTGATGAAAATTCAGTATGTCGGAAATTCCGACGAACTGCTTCATATGGTAAAGAGTACAACACTAAATTTTACAGTCTAGAAGCTGTAATTGCAGTAGGATTTAGGGCAAATTCGGATAGAGCGATTCAGTTTAGACAATGGGCGACTACGGGGGTTAAAGATTTTTCTATACAAGGCTATGTGCTTGATAAAGAACGAATTAAAAACGGTACATTTTTAAATTAAGAGTATTTTGACCATTTGCTTGAGGAAATTAGAGAAATTAGATCGAGCGAACGAAGATTTTATCAAATGTATTTTTACAGATTCGTTCGTACGTGACAACATATATACGAACAATTATAACAATTGTAACGAATGAGGTGATGTGATGAGTCAAAAATATTAAGTGGATAAATTGCTAAAAGAAAAAAATGGAATTCTGACATCAGGAGAAGCTAAAGTGGCTGGTGTATCATATAAAAAAAGAAAGATCAATTGGATGCTGATATTGTCAACGAAGCTCTCCGGAGGTATATGAAAATGCCTGGAGCGGACTATTCAACATTATTAGAATATGCTGAAATTTTCAAAATTAAAGATTTAGTCCGCAATTACATGGAGGTTCTAACATGAAAATTAGCAGTCCAAGACAAATAAAAGACTGGATTAACAACATGGTAGCTAAAAACAATAGTCTTAATATAGTGTGATTGGATATTGCATGAACGGAGCGACTCTGGGGGAGTAAGCTGAAATAATGGGCGAACGAAGCTACAATGTGCTCACGAGGTTTAACGGCCACATTCAGTGAAAAATATTGTATTTTGATAAATAATATTTTTAGAAAGAGGTGATTAGAATGAATACTGCTAAAGAATATATTCACAATTTAATTGATGAGCTGTGGAAAAATGTATAAGCAAGTGAATCTACAGGCACGACCTTTATTTCCAGTAGATATTGGGCTAATTGTTCTATGTCCATTTGATGTGACAGAGAGCCTTCACTGTAGTATAATTAAAATATGAGAATTCATTGATAATTAGTTAGATTGGAATAATATCGATGCTTCTAGATGAGTTGTTGAATAAAAAAGAAGATATATAAAATCATAGTATTTCTATGGTACAGGTAGTCTACAATTTTCATTAAATTTATAATTGGAGGTGTCATGATGCTTTCTCAAAATCAGATTAGGGATGCTTTGATAAAAACTGCTAATAAATATCCAATCAAATCCGTTTCATTATTTGGATCATATGCCGATGGAAATGCGAATGAGGATAGTGATGTTGATTTATTAGTTGAGTTTTTGACACCAACAGTATCGTTATTCATGCTATATGAGTTAAAATCGGATGTTGAAAATGAACTTAAAAAAAACGTTGATCTAGTACATTTGCCAATACCTCCGAATTCTATAATAAAAATTAACAAGGTAGTGACTTTGTATGAAAATTAGAGACGAACAAATTGTTAAGAAAATACTTTCTGAGATTGATGTTATAGAAAACCTAATTGTGGATTACACTCAAGAATTATTTCTTGATGATGAAAAAACTAAACGTGCAGTATGCATGACACTGATCAATATTGGAGAGTTGGCAAAGAGTATTACTGATGAACTTAGATCTGAAACTGCATATATTTCGTGGAGGGGCATCTCTGGAATGAGAGATGTGACTGCTCATAAATACCAAACACTTAATAAACTAAGAAGCGTGTAACGCCTGTAACAGGCCGTAACGGATTGGACGTGTCTACAAACGGTGACGCCCCATCTCCACCAATGAAATTGATCGCCTTAGGCGGTCTTTTTTCGCTTTTGTATCTCAAAAGTTATTCGAAATACAATGGCAAATAATTGCTAGATGAAGTAAACTATTGGTAGAGGTAAAAACACAGTCAGTCCTGAGCAATGAAGAAAAAGCGATGCAAGCACTTTCTTACGGAGCGACCATTGGACTCACAATTTTGAGAAAAGCGGTACAAGAAAACCTTTTGATTCCAAATGGAATTAAAGCGAATATGGATGAGATAATGATTACTGCAGGTGGCATTCAAGCCCTATATCTTGTGTGCAAATTGTATCTTGATCCGGGTGATGTGGTTCTTGTGGAATCACCAACATTCGTCCACGCAAAGATGCTATTTGATAGTTTTGAGGTTGAGTGCCAATCCTGTGCTATGGATGCGGATGGTTTGAATATGGAGGATCTTGAAGCAAAAATAAACAAATATCATCCGAAACTTATATATACGATGCCAACATTTCAAAATCCCACAGGAATTTCCATGTCAGCACAGAAGAGAAAAGAGATGGCCTTGCTAGCAGAAAAATATGACGTCATTATATTTGGGTTGAGCTGCCTCAAGGACTTGACGGGAGAGAACTACTGCCTGCAGCCATTGAAGAGGTGAAAATCACGTACGGTTCAGGAAGCGACTTCTTTGTTGAAGAAAATCACGACGGCAGTCAGTATTTGCGCTTATCCTTTGCAGGAATCAATGAACATGTGATTGAGGAATCCATGAAAAAATTGGGCGATTTTTTTAAATCAAAGCAATAATTGCAGGTTTAATAAAATTGAGGGGGATAAAGGGATGAATAAAATTAAGGAAAAATGTTTAAGAAAGAGAAACCTCTGGGTACATTTTTAGTGATGGCAACACAGAGTCACATAGAGTGTATGGGTGAGCTCGGACTCGATTATGTGATTATTGATACAGAGCATGGATCTTATGATACCGAGAATATGATTAACTTAATTCGAGGTGCGGAGCGTGCTGGAATCACACCGTTTGTGCGTGTTGCGAATACAGATCACAAAGAAATTCAGCGCTGCCTGGATTAGGGTGCAAAAGGCATTATTGTCCCGATGCTGAATAGGATAGAGGATTTTAAAAGAGTTGTTTCATTTGCAAAATATAAACCATTAGGGAACAGAGGTTTTGCTGGTGTACGTTCAAATAACTACGGTTATGACGAGAACATTAGTGTTGGTATTGAAACTTTCATGAAAAAATGCAACGAAGAGATTTTGGTTCTGCCGCAATGTGAAACTGTGGGTGCGCTTGAAATCATTGAGGAAGTGGTTCAGCTGGATGGCATTGACGGTATATTTGTTGGACCATTTGATTTGTCGATTTCACTAGGCGTTCCAGTTCAGTTTGGGCATCCAAGATTCATTGAAGCGATTGATCGCATACTAAATGCCTGCAAAAAAGCAAATAAGCCTGCAATTATATATGCGGGCAGTGTTGAGGCTGCAAAAGACGCCTTTGCGAAAGGGTTTGACAGTGTTGCATACAACATAGATGCGAGTGTATTTATCAACGGGTACAAGCGTGACATTAGTGAAATCAGATCAATATGAAATCAATTGTATGCAGTTTCGTATATAAAAATATTGGGATTGCTCGCAGCTGTAGCAGGAATTGTTTTTGCCGCTTGTTTCATCGGTGGTGCTTCTGCGACGGGCGGGATTGGCACAGTTATGAGTGCCTCAGCGGAAATAGAGAAAGATAAGATCACCAATTTAATGGTGAACACTGAAATTGCCTATGACTCCAATTTATCCATTGCTACTCGAAACGATTGGTCTAGGGACTGTTTTGTTAGTACAAAAGGTAACAACACACAGAAGTCACCCAAATTTGTAATGTTTTATTGAAATATAATTGAGGATAAAACTGAACCCCCACCGTACAAGTCATATTCAGAGAGGCGGTAATAAATGGGATATAAGAGTAAAAAAAATTCCAACCCTCACTATTATTCCGATTGCCTAAAGAACAAATTGAAACGAATAAGCACAGTGCCAGCCACTGTAATAGAGGCGCCATCTGGATATGGTAAAACCACAGCTGTACAGGATTATCTTAAATCCAGAGTATCCCATGACGCGAAAGTCTATTGGTTTACTGCTGAAAATGAGGCGCCCACAGCAGGTTTCCGGCGTCTTTGTGGAGAGATCAACAAAATAGATTCCAATGCTGTCGAACGTTTATTAAGAATCGATTTCCCAAATGCAATCACAATAGGAGAAGTTTGTGATGCGCTACGCTCAATTGATTGTACCCGCAAAACCTATCTTGTGATAGATAACTTTCAACTCTTGAGTATTCATCTACATCCTGCTTTAATTTTGGCGCTTCTGGAACACGGGGGCGAGAGCTTACATATTGTTTTAATCACTCAAATGCTCAGTCGTGAAGTTTATATGTTGATTGCTGGACATGGATATTATCATATTTCAGAAACGGACTTACGTCTAACTGCTGAAGATATTAGGAAATATTTTGCTATTGCCAGTGTCAATATTGTGCCGGATACTGCAAAGATGATCGCCAGCCATACCGAGGGTTGGGTCATTGCGGTAAATCTACAATTATGTTCCTATCAAGAGTTGGGAGTTTATTCAGACACGACTATCCTTGAACGCATGGAGTACCTGGTCTGGGATACGATGACAGAAGAACAGCAGATGTTTCTTCTGTTCTTGTCTCCCTTTGAAACCATTACCATACAACAAGCGTCCTCGCTTATTGATGCAGATGCTATCCCCGAATATGCTCTGGACGCGCTCCACAATCCATTTATACACTATAATGTAGTCAGGCGACAGTATGAAATCCATGGGATTTTATCAGAATTGTTGGTGAGTAAGCGTGCAGAGCGTGGAACTTCGTTTGAGCGCGACTGTCTATTACGGGCTGGTGATTTATACAGGGATTTCGGTTTACTGCACCAGGCGATAGACTTTTATTGGCAGATCAGGGCGTATGAAAGAATTCTTTCTCAGGATTTTTCTTCACTTATGCTTGTGAAGATCGGGAAGATCGAATTTAAAGATATTGCTCTGGATATAGCACAGAACTGTCCATCTGACATAAAAAAACAATACAGGTTGCCGATGTTACGCATCGCCTGGTCTTTAAAAATGGCCGGTCTAGACGCAGAGTTTGATATGCTGCTTATAGAGCTTCATCCAATAGTTGCCTCGTCTGATGAACCTGAGCTGCTAGGAGACTGGATGTTGCTGAAGTCTTTTCAAAAGCATCCCTTTGTGACTGAGATGAAATCAATACTCATGGGGGCCAAGGTATTGTTTTCAGAAAAGAGCTCGCGTGTGATTATGCCTACTCATCCATTTTGCTTTGGAAATCATTCTGCGTTAGCCGAATACCACCTTCTACCTGGCGAGGCAGATCGCGAGGTAGAAGATCTTGCTGAATATATAACACTATATTCGAAACTTACAAATGGACACGGGAGTGGCGCTGACATCCTGTTTCGGGCTGAGTTAGCTTATCAACG
This sequence comes from Methanosarcinales archaeon, assembly GCA_014859725.1. Classification (NCBI taxonomy): domain Archaea; kingdom Methanobacteriati; phylum Methanobacteriota; class Methanomicrobia; order Methanosarcinales; species Methanosarcinales archaeon. Next base: position 5,419 of record JACUTQ010000087.1, read on the forward strand.
CTGTCAGTTAGCCGAAGCTGAGGTGTTAGCCTATAAAGCCATTTTCATTGCTGAAAGCCATCAACAGAGCGTTGTACAGCTAGGTGCAACACTGGTTTTAGCTCATATAGCTTTACATAATGCAGATTCAATACGTTGGCAGCAAGCTGTTGATTCTCTTGAGCGTGCTGCCGCTTTTCCAGGACAAGATAATGTTGTTACTCGTGCGCTGCTGGATACCGTACGTGGCATATTACTCAATGAACTGAAGGATGTAAAAAACATCGCACCTTGGTTGAAGGAAGCAGAGTTCTGGCAGCTGCAGTTGCCTCTGCCGATTAAACAATCCGCTTTGTTTGTCCATCTTAATTATCTGTTGCACAATAATGAATTTCCAAAGCTTATTGGTACAGCACAAGCACTTTTGCCTAAAAACATGAGTCCATATGAAGACATGCTCTACTCATTAACAATTGCAGTCGGTCATATTGCATTGGGGGAATACAGCAGAGCGATGGAACTTGTTGGATTTGCAGCACACCGTGGACTTCCTGATGGAATGGTACTTTCCTACGCTGATTATTCCTTTGTGATGAAAGGGATCGATGAGATTGTCAAACAAGAATATCCTGAATATTATGAGGCTTACTGTGATAGCAAGGAGAAGTTTATATTAGGATGGCAAACGCTGCATGATGCCTTTTTGTCAGAAGAATCGTCACTTGATCTGACAGCTCGCGAATACGAAGTTGCTCGACTTGCTGCAACTGGTCTCAAGAATAATGAGATTGCAAAGAAACTTTTCGTGACAGAAAACACTATAAGATATCATTTGCGCCAGATTTTTCAAAAGCTCAATATCGATCGACGCGCTAAATTGTCTGGCATACAGAAGCTATTATAGATAAAAAAATAACAAAGACTGTCCATTTGGACGGGGCGAATATTAACAAACCATTCTATGATGTAAATAGGATGGTTTTTGTTTTCTGGGGAAATTGGCGAGTTAAGGTAACTGCAAAAGAATTGATGGAAATTGCACTAATCTGTGAATACAATAGATCACCAACAGTCAAATAAAATGTAGTATTATCTTTAAACGAGTTGAAGGAGAGGTTGAGATGAAACATTTATTTTTTAGGCGTATGCTGGCTTTTGTTCTCATACTGGCACTCAGTATTGGTAACATTCCCTCAACAGCTTTTGCTGTTGAGGCGCATTATAGCGATACAGCCGGCCATTGGGCACTGAAAGCAATTGAGAGGTGGTCTGACTACGGTGTTCTAAACGGACATGCGGGTTTATTCCACCCGGATGAACCGATCACTCGCGCGGAAATGGCGACTGTATTGGCTAATGTCAACGGATACATTGCTGTGGGAAACAATCAATTCTCTGACATCGACAGCGGCAAATGGTATTATGAGAATGTATTAAAGCTTGCTACAGCCGGCATTATGCTTGGCTTTGACGGTAAGGCGCGACCTGAGGATAAGATAACCCGTGAGGAGGCAGCAACTCTTCTCGCACGCACCTTCGACATACCCGATAAAGCATACGAAATTAATCCTTTCAAAGATGAGTACAGCATTTCAGCTTGGTCGGCAGGTTATGTCCATAGCCTGCGTGCAGCTGGGTACATATCAGGCAGACCTAGTGGTAACTTTGACGCGAAAGAGAGTATCACTCGTGCCGAAGTCGTCACCATTCTTGATAATATGGTGAAAGCCTTTTATAACGCCAAAGGTGAATACAGTGGCAATATTAGCGGCAATGCACTTGTACGCACCGACGGGATAATTCTAAACAACATGAAAATCTCAGGAAGCCTATACCTTACAGAGGGCATCGGCTTGGGTGAGGTTACGCTCATTGATGTCATTGTAGAAAAAACGACCCATATTCTTGGAGGGGGCACCAATTCCATCCAAGTCACTGGAGGAGATTTAGGAGAAGTCGAGTTGAACAGTTTTTACAAAACACATCTCGCTCTTTCCAGTAACACAAAAGCTTCCAAGATCAACATGCTTAATACAGGAACCGTTACCCAGGGAGACGTAAAGGTAGCGTTTGAAGCCACGACTGGTGTTCTAACCTTAGGTGGAACCATTGACAAGGCAGTAATGAAAGCAGATGGTACTATGTCAATCACCGCAAGTGGGATAGAATATGAGATTACTCAATCCAAAGGTGTTACGTTAAAACTTGCACTAGCTGATGGCAGCATTATCAAGGAGATGAGCTTAAGCGCGCCATTGCATATCATTGGAACAGGTAGAATTGACAAAATGGAAATACATACAAGTGGCACTGTGTTGGACAACAGTGTAATTGTAAAGCTTGAAAATATAACCTTGGGTAAGGACGTTTCTGTGACGATAGGCGGGAAAATATTTGCAGGCACGGGTGGAACACTTAAAGTGGATGATTCCGTTAGCAGCAGACCCACACCGACAGATACTGTAACCGTGGCGTTCCAAACTAATGGCGGATCAGAACTTTCACTTCTTCAGGTCCCGCGGGGAGAAACGCTTCCAGCGATTCCTATGCCCATCAAGGAAAACTACGCCTTTATCGGCTGGTATACCGACCAGAATCTCAACAATGAATTTTATTCTGACTTAGCAATTGGACAGGATATGATTTTATATGCCAGATATACTGAGCGGGACGGCAATATGAGAGTATATGTAGACCCGAACAAGTATGTCGAGAACTTCAATCCCAATGATTCTATATCAATCCTTTCCTCCGTGACAATAACGTCAGAGAACCTCATGGACTATGTCGAACTCAAATCCTACTTGGAAGAACTCCCTTCTCTGAGGGTGTACGGAGCAGAAGGGGAATATACCCTGTTACCTGAAGAACCCTATGTAGGTGGAGGCCTTTACGAACTCACGCTGAAAAGCGAGGAACTGAGCTTCAAAGGGGAAGATGTGGCAGTGCGGAAGCTGTCTTACCGTATACATAAAGATGAAACCAAAATCATTGAACTAGTGGATGGTTTAATTTACGTTCTCTGGGTGGACGTTGCAGACCTTGGACAAGGTGCATATGCAGTTCCGGCGGCAAAATACGACATTGAAGCCGGTGATACAGTCTGCTTTTGGAATGAAGTTTATGATGATCACATGAAGTACCGCAATATTGTTCTGGCTACCCCCATAAAAGACGAAGACGGCAACGGCGATGTCCTCCTGCTCAATACTGAGGCGAGTAATCCTGAAGACGTATTCGATAAGATGGACATCTATGTGGAACAGGGAATTCCTATTGAGGACTATTTGGATCAAATAGACACAAAAAAAATTGAACAGGACGTCAAGAATAGTGCTGGAGCTCGACAGATCACTGCCATACTAAACCAGGCTATTGTTCAAAGTCCGACAATACAAGCTTTAGTGGCTGAGGAAATATACTTCAAATCTCCATCCGAGACCACTGAGCACAGAGACATTCCCGTTGAGCTTTTGTTCAAGGATATTGAAGATCTTGAAGTCACCTGCATTGTTGGAGGAACCGACAATGCTAATTTCCCGACAGCTTTTAATCCTGAAACCGCAGCAGCATCCGAGTGGGGAAAGGACTATTCGCCTGTCATGACTCTGACACTCAAATACAGTACGGTTATTAAAGAAAAGATCAATGTAGAAGCTGAAATCACAATCAAGGAATATCTATCCGCATCGCTTCAGGGCGGGGGAAATATAAAAGGAATGGATAATTTCGATTTTGATTATGCGATTAATTTGT
>JACUTQ010000088.1 GCA_014859725.1 Methanosarcinales archaeon
ATTGAAATATCTGATTAATTTTATAACTTGAATCTTGTATGATATAGCATCCAAGACCGCAGTTTAATTATACAATAAATACATCAAGGGACAACAAGACCAATATCTAAATTTCTGATTTATTTTTAGAAAGGTGTACATATGGAATTCAGACGAACTCATTTCACTTCACACGTAACATCCGATATGGATGGCCAGACCGTAAAACTAACAGGCTGGGTCCATGAAATTCGAGACCTTGGCGGCATATTGTTCCTGATACTGAGGGACCGTGAAGGCATGGCACAGATAACGCTGTTCAAAAAGACCATAGACCCCCAGGTACTTGAGACTGTCAAGGGTCTAAGCCGCGAATCGGTCATACTGGTGGAAGGTTCTGTCAAACTGGAAGCCAAGGCCCCAAATGGCTATGAACTGGTACCTTCCAGAATAGACCTGCTAAGCCCTGCAAAATCACCCCTGCCTATGGATACCACAGGCAAAGTGGATGCAGAACTGGACACCAGGCTTGATAACAGGTTCATTGACGTGCGCCGTCCTAAAACCCAGGCAGTGTTCCACATTCGCCATCATGTTCTCTCTGCTGTCAGGAGATTTTTAGAACAGGAAGGATTCCTTGAGATCAACACACCCAAGGTAGTGGCCACAGCCACAGAAGGCGGTACAGCACTATTCCCAATTACATATTTTGATACTGAAGCCTTTCTAAACCAGAGCCCGCAATTGTTCAAACAGATCATGATGAGCGCCGGTATGGACCGGGTGTTCGAGATCGGACCCATATTCAGGGCAGAGGAGCATGATACAACGCGCCACCTCAATGAGGCCACAAGCATCGATATCGAAGCAAGTTTTATGGATCACGAGGATGTCATGCAGATATTGGAGCGGTTGATCGCTTATGTATATGAAACAGTAATAACTGACGCTGCATCCAGCCTTAAGACCCTGGGGAAAGAACTGAGTGTTCCCAGGGTTCCATTTAAGCGCCTGACCTATGATGAGGCTATTGAGATCAATAATGAGCACTCAAAGGAATTACTTGAATGGGGAGATGACCTTTCTACCAATGCTGAAAAAGTAATTGGAGGAGTCATAGGTGAACATTATTTTATCGTGGATTGGCCCACAGAAATCAAACCATATTATACACAACCGTATGAGGACAATCCTGCTCTTACCAAAGCCTTTGACCTTATGCATCCCAGGATGGAGCTTTCATCGGGAGCCCAGCGTATACATGACCATGATCTGCTGTACAGGCGCATCCAGGACCAGGGTTTGAACCCTGAAGGTTTCGAATTCTATCTAAAGGCGTTCAGATATGGTATCCCGCCCCATTCAGGCTGGGGTCTGGGGGCGGAACGGCTTTTAATGACCATGCTTGATATTGATAATATCAGGAATGTAGTATTGTTCCCAAGGGATCGAAGAAGAGTATCTCCATAAATACTGTGTAAGTTCATATCATAATTCAGTTTAAATGCCTAATTCATTACCAAAAAATATTTTACTATCTTGACCAACATAGTAAAATGGATATGAGTATTAATATTGAGTAAAATCTATGATTAGCGAAAATAGAGATATTCTGATAGAACGGTTGGAAAATAAGCTGTCCGAAAAAGAACGGGAAATTGATGAGATGCACGATTCACTCAAAGAGTCAATCATAACAGAACTCCGGGAAGGTTTGAAGGACGACCTTGATTTTGATAAAAGGATATCAAATCTGGAAAAGAAGGTCAAGGATATGGGCCTGGCTTATGATGGAGTAATGAAAGAACTTTTGGATCAAAAAACTGTAATACAGGATTTTAAAAAAAATCATCTTAAAAATGATATTGTGAGAGAGGTAACATCACCTGATAAACCAAAGACCGGGTCTGATTGGCCAGAAACGATGCCGAAAAATGACAAGCAGGATAAAGACCGGGCAGCCAGATCAACTTCCGAGTACATAATCGCTGAAAGCAGAGAAACCGAGACTCCTCCAGCAGAAAAAAAAGAAGAAACAAAGATCATTATTGCCCAAAGAGCCACTTCAAAATCAGGTAAAAAGGGCGAGGTTGTGGTCGAGGCCAGGGATGACGAGGATGTTGTCATCGAATATAAAAAATAACATCATACAACTAAAAAAAACTGCATCATGAGGTATTAGGTGCATATAAAAGAAATCGAATTCCAGAACTTCAAGTCATTCGGAAAGAAGATCAAGATCCCTTTCTATGACGGTTTTACCACGATTTCCGGACCCAACGGCAGCGGCAAATCCAATATTGTAGATGGAATACTCTTTTGTCTTGGTCTTTCAAGTTCCAGGACGATGCGTGCAGAAAAACTTACAGATCTGATCTATAATGGGGATGGGAAAAAGAAACCTGATTTTGCATTAGTCTCTATTCGCTTTGATAATTCGGATCGCGAAATGACTGTAGATTCGGATACTGTGACCATTTCCCGCAAAGTTCGTCAGACAGAAGCCGGTTATTATAGTTATTATTATTTCAATGACAAGGCTGTGAGCCTTGGTGACATCCACAACCATCTTTCTAAAGCCAGAATCACACCCGAGGGGTATAACGTGGTCATGCAGGGCGATGTTACCAGGATCACCGAAATGACGCCTATGGAACGCAGGAAGATCATTGACGAGATCGCAGGAGTGGCCGAATTCGATAATAAGAAAGACAAAGCAATGAGCGAGCTTGATATTGTCAAGGAGCGCATTGAACGGGTTGATATCATCCTTGCAGAAGTGGATGTCCAGCGTGAAAAATTGCAGAAGGAGCGGGATCAGGCACTGAAGTACCAGAGTCTTCAGGAAGAGAAGGTACGGTATGAAGGATATGTACTGCTCTCCAAGCTCAAAGAAGCGGAAAAGGAATTTGAGAAAATATTGGAGGATATCGATTCCAAATTGGAATGCAAATCTGAACTTGAAGGGCTTCTGGCATCCAGGAAAGAGAAAATGGAAGAACTGGAGTCCAGTTTAAAAGAACTAAACGACCAGATCACCAGGATGGGAGAGGACGAGCAGATAACCATCAAAAGGCAGATCGAGGAGATTAAAGGCGAAATATCGGTCGGCCAGAATACTATTACACTTACTGAATCTGAAATTGCCGATCAGGACACCCAGCGCAGGAAAGGCCTGATCGAGATAGATAATATAAAAGGCAAAATAATCGAACTTGAGTCCAAGACACAGGAAGAAGATATCCGCAAGGAAGGTATCCACAGCGAGATTGGCGACCAGCAGACCCAATTGTTGGTGTTAAGGTCTAAGATCGCTGAAGTGGACTCGAAATTTACCCTTACCAGGGACGAGTTGTCACAGGTGAAACATGATCTGGAAGAGGCCCGCAACCGCAAGAATGAGCTGATGCGCAAGGAAGACCGCCTGCTCGATTCAATGAGGCGGCGCAGTGCAGAGATTAAGGATATTCAGGACGAGATCGAGGATTCAAAGCTTAAGATCAAGTCTGCTGATGACGACCGTGAAGATGTGGTCGAGTTAATCAGGGGCCTGAACCAGCAGATAGAGGACCTGAACAGGGATACGGATGACCTGGAATCAAACCGGTCCCAGATGAAGAGTGCACTAAAAGATGTGGAGGAAACCCTGCGGGGTCTGCAGCAGGAGTATATGACTGCGGAGGCCAGGGTAAGAGCTGCTAAGGAAATGTCATACAGCGGTGCGGTAGAGAAAGTTCTAAAGGCTAAGGAGATGCGGGAGCTTCCAGGTATCTATGGGACCATTGCTCAATTGGGAAAGGCAGATCAACAATATGCTGCTGCTCTGGAAGTAGCTGCTGGCGGGCGAATGCAAAGCATTGTGGTAGATACAGATGAGGATGGTGCCAGGGCAATATCCTTTTTGAAACACCAGAGGGCAGGCAGGGCTACATTTTTACCATTGAACAAGATGTCACCACCAGTGGGTTACAAGGATATTTCAGATATGGTCGGTGTGACAGACTATGCCATAAACCTGGTGGATTTCGACCTGAAATTCGAATCAGCGTTCCATTACATTTTCAGGGATACTCTTGTGGTGGAGGATATGGATACTGCCAGGCGTTTGATGGGGGGTTTGAGGATGGTGACCATGGAAGGCGATCTGGTGGAGAAGAGCGGAGCCATGACAGGGGGCAGCCGGGGCAGAAGCGGACTATCCTTCGGAGCGGGTGAAGAAGATAAGATCTCCAAGTTGGCCGAGCAGATCACAGAATATGAGTCCAGGCGCAGTAATCTCATAAATAAACTGGATGGTGTGGAAAGCCATGTGTCAAGTGTCCTAAAGGAGATAAGGGATGTTGAGACCGAGATCACTAAAAGACAGTTGTCTATAGATGAGATAAACAGCCGGGGTGAGAGGCTCACGACCCTGATAGCAGAGAAGGAAGCTGAATTAACAGAGATAGAAGCAGGGGCTAAAGCACTGCGAGAAGAGATGAATACCCTGGAGGACAGCAAGAAGATTGTGGACCAGGAGATTGTTAAATTCACTTCCCAGACCGAAAAGCTGGAAGAGCAACTTAAAGGCTCGGAAGTGCCTGAGCTAAATGAACAAGCTCAGAGGATAGAGGATGAAATCCACAGGCTTGAGAACAGGACCAGGGACATCGAGGCTAATATCAATAATCTTAATACTGAATTAAAATTTTCTGCTGACAAGGTGGAAGAGATCAAGACCAGGCTTTCAGAACTGGACGGCAGGAAAAATGAATTAAGAGAGAAGATTGAACAACAGCGTACCAGGATAGATGAACTGGAAGTCAGCCTGGACGAAAAATTAAGCAGGGAGCAAGAGCTTGATGTGGAACTGGCAGATATGCGAAAACGGCGGGAAGACCTGCAGATGGAATATGCTGCCTGGCAGAAACAGTATGAGGGGATCAAGATTAAACTGGACAATTCCCTGCGCCAGATGATAGCGTTAAATGCTACACGGGATGCCCTTGATGAGCAGATCAAGGAATTCACGACCGAACTGGAGGAGAGGGGTGTAAAATTGACCGATGATGTGCCTGCTTTAGAGGAAGTGCAGACCCGGATAAATTCCATCACCAGTGCTATGACCAGGCTTGAGCCTGTGAATATGAGGGCTATTTATGAATATGATGAGGTTGAGCAGCGCAGCAATGATCTACGCAGCCGCAGGGATATCCTGAGTCATGAGAGGGAAGAGATACTGGAGCGGATCCACAAGTACGAGCAAATGAAGAAAGTGGCGTTCATGGAATGTTATAACGGGATCAATGAACATTTCAGGGTGATCTTCCATGAACTATCTGACGGGCCGGGAGAGTTGATGCTGGAAAATATGGATGATCCGTTTGCCGGTGGACTTACAATGAAGGTACAGCCAAAGGACAAGTCCCAGCTGCGCATGGAGGCTCGAAGCGGTGGGGAGAAGAGCCTGATCGCCCTGGCATTTATATTTTCCATCCAGCAATTCAGGCCGGCACCCTTCTATGCTTTTGATGAGATAGACATGTTCCTGGACGGTGCCAATGCGGAAAGGGTAGCCCAGAGGATGAAGAAGGTCAAGGAGAATGCCCAGTTCATTGTGGTGAGTTTACGCAAACCGATGATCCAGGCGGCTGAGCGGACCATAGGCGTTACTATGCAGGAGAATAATATCACCAGCATTACCGGGGTTAAGTTGAACTGACGATGTGAAAAATAATTGACATTGATCTATCCACATTGATTTTTTCTACCACTATAATTTCTTATTGACAATTAATACTGGAAAGTATACTGGGCATAAGCGCAACATTGCATTTAAAATGAAATATATTGCAATAAATCATTCATTTAAAAAGAAAATGCTTATAAACTAACAACACATTCTTCTTAATGTGATGGAATCCAGGATATTAAAAGAACTTATTATTGAACAAAAAAATGAGTTTGAACGTGATGATGACCTTGTAAAAAGGAATGCACTGGACAACATAGCTGAATATCTGGAATTGCCCCATATTCTGATAATCTCCGGACTGAGAAGATCTGGTAAAAGTACATTGCTAAAGGAAATATATAAGGAATTTTTCAAAGATAAGCTCATTTTTTATTTCAATTTTGAAGATGAACGCTTGATAAATTTCACTGCTTCGGATTTTAATCTCCTCTATGAAACCTTTATTGAACTGATGGGTAAGGGTAAGATATTTTTCTTTGATGAGGTCCAGAATGTAAAGGGGTGGGAATTGTTCGTACGAAGGATGTATGACAGGGGTTTTAAATTCATAATAACAGGTTCAAATTCCTCAATGCTCAGCAAGGAACTGGGAACCAGACTCACAGGTCGCTATATCGGTATCGAATTATTTCCATTCTCGTTTACTGAATTTCTCAGTTTCAAGGCTAAAAAGTTTTTAGATACCATGCTGACCGAAGATCGGGCAATTGTAAAGAGACATTTCTATGAATATCTACAATATGGAGGCATCCCCGAATATTTGATTTACCAGAATGACCTGATACTCAAAACATTGTATGATAACATACTGTATAAAGATATTTTTGCACGGTATGGTCTTAATGATGAAAAAGCATTGAAGGAACTTTCTTTTTATCTTTTCTCTAATTACGGAAGTGAGATAAGTTACAACAAACTAAGGGTCATGCTTGGTGTGAGTATAAATACTGTCAAAAATTACATAGGATTCCTGGAGAACTCGTACCTGGTTTTTTCAGTTCCGCGATATGATTATTCTGTCAAAAAACAGATATATTCACCCAGGAAAGTGTACGTCATTGACACGGGTCTGATAACTATCACATCATTTAGATTTTCAAGGGATCTGGGAAAACTGCTGGAGAATCTTGTGTTCATCGAGCTTAGAAGAAGAAACTGTGAAACCTATTACCATAAGGAGAAATATGAATGTGATTTCATAATCCGGGAATATAATACGGTAACAGGTGCGATACAGGTTACTGCCAGTTTGAAGGAAAACCGTGAAAGGGAATATGACGGATTGATGGAAGCTCTGAACAGATATGACCTGGACGAGGGTTTGATATTGACGGAAGACGAAGAATTTGAAAACATGTACAGGGATAAAAAGATCATATGTATGCCTGTATGGAAGTGGCTGTTGGAATGAGAGTTGTCAAATTATTTTCCAATGTATTTATATATCTTAGAAAATATCTACCTTAGAAAAGGAAGAATTACCATGCTCTTTACTCCCATCAACATCAATGGACTGCATATTATGAACAGATTCGTGCGTTCAGCCACCCATGAATGGCTGGCAGATGAGGATGGCACACCTGCATCTGCTATTGGCCGCATGTATGAGGAACTTGCAAAAAATGAAGTGGGTCTGATCATTACAGGTTATTCCTATGTGAATCCCGCTGGAAAAAGTAGCAAGCGTCAGCAGGGAATCTATAACGACAAATTCATCGAGCCATACAAACAGATAACAGAGCAGGTACACAAATACGACAGCAAGATCATACTCCAGATCGTGCACGGAGGCAGGCAGGCCATGGTCACACCCGAATATTCTGTCACAATAGCTCCTTCTGAAGTCAAGGACTCCTTATCTGGAAAAGTCCCGACCGCCATGACCGAAGAACAGATTCACCAGACCATTGAGGATTTTGCCCAGGCCGTATACCGGGCCCGATCTGCAGGATTCGATGCGGTGCAGCTGCATGTAGCTCACGGTTTTTTGCTCAGCAGTTTCATCTCACCCTATACCAACCGCAGAACTGATCGGTGGGGCGGGTCAGTAGAGAACAGGGTGCGCATCATTGTTGAGATCATCAGGCGGGCCCGGGCACTGGTGGATGAAGACTTCCCGATCATGGCGAAAATGAACGCCACTGATGGTTTTGAAGGGTACGGGCTGGATGCACCTGAATGTGTGGAGATCGCCTTGGCTTTAGAGAAGGCTGGTATATGCGCGATAGAAGTGAGCGGCGGTATAGCAGAGGCCGGTGAAGTTATGTCCCGGCGGGCTATTGAATCGGGTGTGGATGAAGGATATTTCAAGGATTATGCCAAGCTGATCAAGGCGGCGGTGAACATACCGGTGATTTTGGTCGGGGGTTTGAGGTCTAAGGCGGTAATGGACGCGATGCTTGAAGAAGGATATGCTGACATGGTATCGCTGTGCAGACCGCTAATCAGGGAGCCTGATCTTGTGATGAAGTTTAAGGAAGGGGCTGATGAGGCAGAGTGTACTTCATGTAATCAGTGTTTTGATGAAAAGGGTGTCAGGTGTAACAGATAAATTGAAAAAATATGGTTTGAAGGGAGAAACCTATAACGGCATTCTTCAGTACATAATGAATAAGGTCGACTATAATGAATTCATGGAGCATCAATATAAGTTTTTAGAAGAACAATTCATTTTTCTGGAAGGAATTGATTGAATTAACCTGAATGCAGATTCAATATTAACACAATCAGTTAATCTCATTTTCGAGTCTTATGCTCGCAGTTTCAACCATACCCAAATAGGGGACAGTTCAAGAGCTTTAAATGCCCGATCCTTTACTTTCCCATAGTACTGTCTTGGGTTGGGACTATCAGTCAAAGCCTTGACAATATCTACAACGCTAAAATACCATTCATCATCATGCCAGATTTTGTTATCCATTATTCCCTTCCACCACCCACTCATGCGCCTTTATCTTCTCAATCTGCGCCTTGGGGACGGTGAGGTCGCCTTCGGGCTGCGCCTTCCAGTAGAGTTCAGACCAGCGGTCGTAGTTTGTTGGTTCGAGGTGGGGGGCGACTTTAGCGACGAGGTCGGTAGGGGTGCTGTCGGCGCTGAATTTTGAGGTTGGAGTGCAGCGATACGAATTTCGTCTCATTTGTGTCATTTTATATATTTTTGGATCCGCTCATTATGGTGTACAGCCTTGAAGATTGTTAATCATGCTTCTTGTATCAATTTTATTTGTTTTAAAAATGAAATAGCTTC
>JACUTQ010000089.1 GCA_014859725.1 Methanosarcinales archaeon
GTATTGCTGCTTGACCAATATATATCAATCCCGGCAATTGGATTATCATTCTGATCTAATGCAGTTGCATTGAACAGCTGGGTTTCTCCAACAATTAATGAAGGTGTTGCAGGTGAAACTACAATTGATTTCAAGACCAGCAGGGATTGGTTCATTATTATATTAATGCCAGTCATATCTCCAGAAAGATTAACTGTTCTTATCCCATAATGTGTTGTGTTCCAGGCTTTTATTATCACTTCATCTCCATCTTCTCCAGATATCGAAACTGAGTAATATCCACTATATCCTGGTGGACCGCCTGTTTTACCTTCTATATAATATCCACTAGTAGTATCATTAACGCTAAAAGATGTTCCTGCTGGCGCCTGTGTTACACCATCTGACAAGTACACGGTTCCACTTATCCCGTGTGGCATTGGGACTTGAGCACTTGCCAGCGCTGCCATAACAAAAAAGGCAACCATTAAAATTATACTTAACGTACCAAACTTTTTGCCATAACATATTTTTCCTTTTATACTTTCATCGATTTTTTTATCCATTTTATTTCATCCATTGTATTATGTATTTACCATGATCACAGACCGTATTTACCGCTGCATCTTATCTCTTAAAGCGCCCACCTCAGCGCTTGTATCTGAATCTTGAATCCAGTAGTATTTTAAAATATTCGCCCATAAGCTTTCTTTCATAACTTATGGATTCTGAATTTCAAAAGTACTAATTCCTCTATTTTATCAATTTTTATGCCCCCATATAGAATCATTAGCCATCACCCAGTATCCTCTGCCGGGTTCCAGTTTTGTAAAATTCTCTGATCCAGTAGCAGGCCACCAGCCCCAGTCATCGAAGTGATCGGATTTTTCAAAAAGTCCTGTGGAACTGTTGTATCTGTAAATTGATGTTAAGCTGTTCTCAGGAGTAACATCTAATGGATCTCCTACTACCGCTTCTTCTCCCAGCAGAGCTTCCATCATCGAATACCATCCAACAAGATTCCAGCCTTTGTTCAGTGCTATATCCAGATAAGAAGATGCTGTTCCGGTAAATGTTAAATCACAATTGTTTTTAGCCATCACCCAGTATCCTTTGCCTGGTTCCAGTTCTGTAAAGCTCTCTGAGCCTGTTGCAGGCCACCAGCCCCAGTCATCGAAGTGGTCGGATTTCTCGAACAGTCCTGTGGAGCTGTTATATCGGTAAATGGATGTAAGACAGTTCTCTGGTGTGACATTCAATGGATTTCCTGATGCTGCTTTTTCGCCAAGCTCCCAGGTGGTTAGGTTAAGAGGCGCAGAGATCAGGTTCCAGCCTGAATTTAGAGCGATTGTATATGATATACCTGATATCGGTGCTGTCCTTGCAGTACGATTAACCCAGGTCTGATTTATGTTGCCTGATGCATCCACTGTATGCGTTCCAAGGTCGTATAAGGTGTCTGGAACCAGCCCTGTGATATTATAGTAGTTCTGGGGTGAAGATACATTGGTTATGAAGGTGCCGTTGAGGTAGAGCATCACATGGGAGAAGTCAGGGTCGGGAGGGTTCGTCCAAGTGAAATTGAGCCAGGTGATGCCATTTGTTGAAATTAAATCTGTTATAGTACCTGGCATGGTATTATCTGAGATTAATACTTTCATCTCTCCAGGCTCTATGGTATCAATCCGTGGTTCTGATACCGTTCTATTCTGCACTGTCCAATTACCATCCGGGAGCTGTACTAGCTTGGGATTCAGATCATATTCCATAAAAGTTGCTGAATATTCAATTGAAGCATTTGAAGCATTGAAATCTGGATTCTCTTCAAGGAACTTTTGAACATCATGGCTGCTTACATAAAACGTTACATTCATGTCTTTTGGAACAAAAATCCACTCTTCACCGTTACCTAAATCACCAGAAGCAATGGCATCAGGAATTTGTATTTCATATATGTTAGTAGAATAGTTTGTTCCAACATGAAGTCCGTTTTGTGTGTAAGCATGGAGGTCTATATCTGGGAACAATGTACTATTTACAGGTGATTGATATAGATTTTCAATATTTGGTAAATCAATTTTAATGTTGTTTATTGCACTTCCAATTTTATTAGAAGCGTATTCGGTTGGAGTTTCAATTTTAATTGTTGGTTGATAGTAAGGACTATCTGAAGCAGAAGATATACTAAACATTACAAATCTAAATAAGTCAATGTATGGAAATGCTGATGTACCGTCTTCAGCTAAAAAAGTCGGGTCGTCTAAAAATATTATATCTGTTCCTGGCCATGGAACTGATATTATTCCAGGAGGAACTGATATAAATTTTCCTTCCCGTGGAACTGGATTGATTTTCCAATTATCATTTATTTTGTATCCGCTTAATAAATCAAAATTTTCAACTTTGTAAATTACAACACCATTTTCTAATGTACCATCAGAAATGATTTCTGCTTTATTAATATGGTTTTGTGGCAAATCTCTAGCTTCAATTATATAATTCAAATCACCACTCGTAAAAATGAATACCTTGTCACCATATTTACTTTTTTCCAAAGGTTTCAATTGATATTCGCCATACGAAACACTATGAGGTTTTAACCAATTAAGAATCAATTTACTAAACGATGAAAGGTGTGTGGGTGGTTCCACATCTATTCCTTTTCCCATGAGACCCCACCACCAAATGTTTTTTCCAGGATCATATAAATCTGGAAGATTAGACTCATCATGAGTCTTGCTATCTTCAAACAAATATCCTAGAGTATGCCCAATCTCGTGTGCGTATGTAGGGAAATCATCATTCTTATCGACAACTATATTCGGGGTCGCCGGTGGATCATTAATAATAGAAGTGGTGCTTGCCATTGCACGAAAATCTTCATCAATATTCAAAATAATAATATTATTTTTTCCTCTTGCTTGTTCAAGAGAATTGTATTTTGCAATGATAACATGTAAGATTACAGTATCGCCATTTATTTCGTTTCCATAATCGTTTCGATTATCAATAGTGATTGGTGGTTCAATTGAATAATCTATAAATATGCTATTATAAGATGATTCAATATAATAAGTTTGGACTTTATCAAATAGATTTCTGATTTGCGTATCGGTTATTTCATCTAAATGCACATCTTGGAAATTTGTAGGTATTAGATAAAATTTAATTATTTCTTTAACCACATATACTTTTACACTTGCCTGACTTGAAATTCCAGCATTATTTGTGATTGTAAGGTTAACATGGAACTCACCCATTTGACTATAGATATGTTCAACGTTTTCTCCTTCTTTCTCGGTTTCATCTCCAAATTCCCATTTGTATGATACGATACTGCCCAACCCATCATAAGAATCTGAACCACTGAAATTGATTACTTTATTTTCTTCAACAACTATTTTCCCATCAAACATTGTTCTGTTAGTGGTTATCACTGGAACAAGATTGGAATATTTGTATTTGATGGTATAATTCCCATCAAATCCTTCATCAAAATGATCAACTATGAGTATCCTCCCATTCCTCATCCAGTAATTGTAGGAAGGTATCTCTGTCCCTTCACTCGTTCTGGACACTTTTTCAATCGGTACTTTATTATCATACGGATCTTCTATTGAAATGATGACCCATTCACCTGAATAATCCTCTATACTCACATCCAGTATCGGATTCTCAGGTGCCGGCATGTTGACTACCACATAATTAGCATTATGCACGAAAGTAGAATTCCCATTAGATGAATTAAGAAGCAAATAATAAGTTTCATTACTCTTTGAATTTACCAAAAAGTCATAACCAATATCTCCGCCAACCTGCTTCTGAATGATATACGTGTTGATCTCCTTAATGAGAGATGTTTCCATCCCTCCAAGCTCGCTGCTGTGCGCATATTCCCCTGTGAATTCAGTAAACGTTCCATCAATACTGGCAACCATCTCCCACCAGGCAACCTTGTTTTCACCTGGCTGAATATTTCCAAAATTAACTTTCAAGGAATTACTCCTTTCCTCTCCCTGCAACTGACTTCTTATTATCTCAAAATCGATCAATAGACCGGAAGGATTGTAGTAAATAACCGGTTGAGCAGTTTCAATTGAGAAATTTCTTGCTTCCCCGTATCCCTCATTTGTAACCCTGACCGCAAGTTTGAACGGCTTGTTTGCGATCACATCGGAAGGGATGAAGTAATCAAGTACCATTTCTGGTTGAGGTTTAACAACAATCTCAACTTCATGTGTGGAGACTTCAAAATTGACACCATCAACACTGTAGCTGATGTTGGCTGAAACATTGTACCTTGCGCCTTCCGGATTAATCCCTCCTGCGCCAGGCTTCGGTATTATAAGCCAGCGTGAGGTCGCAAGACCTGATGGGGAAATGACCCCTGTTCCATCGATATTGCTGATGCCGTTCAGTTTTGGTGTTTTTATGAAGAACTGATTATTTGCAGATACGCCATCTTCACTATTGATATGTAAAATGACTTTTACATTATCTATATTCTTATCAGGCATCTTGTTACGGATACCAAGACCTGCCCAGAAAGCATCCCGCTCCATGGTAACGTTCTGGGAGATTGAAAGCTCTATTACTTCATGTATGGTCTCTGTCACTTTTGGACGCGGTGTTCTATGAATCTGATCACGATTGAAATCAGGCAAATTCCATTCCGGCCAATCCCAGGGAACATAGGTTATACCCCTGAAATGAGGGAAATTGGGGACAGTAAATACATCAGGGTAACAATTCCAGCAGAAATTACCACCACCCCTAGGAAGACGGACGTGAGGGATATAGATGTTAATATCAGGTAATCCAAATGTGGGCAGGGTTAGATCATATCCTGCAATTGGAATTATCCATACGCAATTGTAGCATGATTCATTGCCAAATTGGAAACCAATACCACCACCCAGTATTTTAGGCAAAGTTATACCCACACCTGTATCTAACTGTTCCATATCCAGGCTTGAACTTTGTCCTGGTGAGATTAGATCGGGGTTGAAAGACCCGGCCCATATTCCATCAAAAAATGGGATGTTTATACCATACTGCTTTGCAACAACATCAACAACATCAACCCCAAGTGGAATCTGTGGTGTAAGTGTCCCGGCAGTGAAATATGAGACTAATTCATTGACTCCAATGGAAAATGTAATACCTAATGCTTTGCTCAATTTGATATTGCCAATTTCGTTGTTATTCGTTGCAATTGCTGCATTTTCGAAAACGTTAGATGAATCCTCGTTTTGATCCTCCCATCCTGGCCCTGTTTTGAGCCATATAATATTTGGATCAACATCCATATCCTCTGTTTTGTCACCAAGATGTAAACCATCAATATTTAAACAATAAGAAAGATCCGGCCATGTTGGATAGTCAGGTTTGCATGTTTCATCTACTGGAGTTTTAACAGTTACAGGAATACTCGTGCCGGCATAGCTTATGACTTCATGGTTATTTATAAAGTGAACATATCTTCCCTGAATATTTATTTTGCCTGTTATTTCCTTACAGCTTGATATACCTGGAGAAAGTTTTAACTTATATGGTACTTTGACATTACTTTTTCCTTTTATCTCATCAATTGTTGTAATTAATGGATCCAGTACCACTCCATTGTGATCTATTGGAGAAATAGAAACATTGTAAATGGATACAAGTCCCACATTGTAAAGGTTAAAGGAACCTGCTCTCTCTTCCCCTGCTTCCATATTATATTCTAAAGATGGGGGGAAAGCAAGAAGTAGAGGTATCGGAACATCTGTTTCAAACCTCATCTTCAGGATAACATTGTAATAATCCTCAATAGATGTAGGTGTTACTTCCCAGTTAAAATCAATGAAACTCATGTAAAGAGCTATATCTATCAATTTTGGAGTTTCCATCGGTTCCACTTCAACTGTTCCCATTTGTGGAAGTGTATTTGTTCCATCA
This sequence comes from Methanosarcinales archaeon, assembly GCA_014859725.1. Classification (NCBI taxonomy): domain Archaea; kingdom Methanobacteriati; phylum Methanobacteriota; class Methanomicrobia; order Methanosarcinales; species Methanosarcinales archaeon. The sequence goes on from JACUTQ010000089.1 coordinate 5,920, forward strand.
GATGACACCTCAAAAATATACTTGCCTACGGGAAGATCGTTCAGCAATGCATACCCTGAAGAGTTAGTGGATGCATCGAATTCATCATAGGTATCCTGATTAATCAGAGAAATATTCGCATTGGTAAGATTTCTCTCAAGAGCATCAGTAACATGGAACAAAAGACTGCCATTTTCAAGATCAGTCACAAAAGTTGTCAGATTTACTTGAACTTGATTGTAGTTATCACTGGTAATATTTACTGAATCTTCATAAATTCCAGTATCCACGTTGTATGAATTAATATGGATATCAAAAGTTGCATTTTCACCCGGCAGAAGATCACCTATACTGGTATTTGAAGTCACTCTCATCCATGTATGCTCGGGTTGATGCAATGTTATATTTCGCAACACACCGTAACCCATGTTGTATATGGCTACAGTCTCAATTTTTGTTTGATTTTTATTTAAACCTGTAATTATATCTGCCGGATATACTTTTACGATCGGTGTCGGTGTGAATAATTTAACATTCAGTTCACTGACCTCATCTGAGTTTTGATCGGTTGTTACTTCAATATTGAACTGTGCATTTTCAGGAACAGGTGTTCCAGCTTCAAATTGAACATTGAACACGGCACTTCCATGTGGAGAAAGTTCAGATGGTATGCTGGATGCATTTATAGTTGCTATTACACTATCTGAAATGTCTCGATCAATTACAGAAGGTTGAATTCCGGTTAAAGTGGTATCTCCAAGGTTATAGAGAGTAAAACCAAGCGTCCGGGATGAATTCTCCACGAGTTCCACAGTTGCAGCTTGAGGGACAATATATAATCCATGGATCGTAAAGTTACTTTCAGATTCTCTAACCTGTCCGAGATTTGCAGCAGAAGCTTTCACTGAATAATTGCCAGCTTCGGTATCAAAAGGAGAAAAAGTATAATTGAATCCACCGGTCTCGTTTGTATAAACAATATATGTTCGTTTGAATCCATGGATATCTATCACCAGATTTACATTTACACTCTGAAGTGGAGTGTTGTTCAAATATTTCACGATCCCTGAAATATTCACCGGTTCATCTCGATCATAATATATCTTTTCTGTATCAACTTCAATAGTAAAATCATCAGAAACTCCAATTAATAGATCTGCAGTTTCAACATTACCTGATGTGTCATTGCCTTTGAACACAACCATAAATAGTCCTGAACCAAGTATTCCAGTATCTACATTCCCATAGAATGTATTTGATGTTCCGTTAAAGCTCATTTTAAAAGATTCGATTACTGGTATTGAGGTATTTAAGGGATAAACTGAGAGGTTAAGACTCAGGTCCTGATCAGTGAATATTTGAGCTGGATCTTTCGGGTTTGCCACTCTTGCTGTGAAATTTGCTATTTCACCAGATAAATATGACCTGGAATTAGTAAAAGGCTGGATAAAGTAAGCACCTGTGAAGAACACATTAACTGTCGCCTGACCGCTATTTGTTGCATTATATGTGGTGATATTTCCGGTCCAGAATCCATGAGGGTCATCTTTTCTGACAGTATATTCACTAACCAGTTTATTAGTCTCTTTTATGAAAATAATTTGTCTTTTAGTATTATTTGGGCCAGAAATTTCCGCATAAGCTGAAATATCATTAATAAGTGGATTTCCAGAGAGATCTGTAACATTAATCTCAAATTGTACTGTTTCTCCAACCTGATATATTGAATAATTTTGGGGTGAAGAAACATTAATAATTAACCCACCAGGAAGAATTCCTTGGGTTTTTGCAGTATCGTTCACCCATGTCTCATTAATATTTCCATTCTCATCTACTGTATGAGTGCTTATTGTGTGTGAAGTCCCCTGTAATAAGCCAGAATAATTATAAAAAGTATCGCTGACGTTAGCCTTCCAGCTTCCGTCAATATAAACTATCGTATGATTGAAATCCGGGTCTGATGGATTTGCCCAAGTCCAGTTTATCCATGTACTACCATTTGAAGAGTGTAGATTGCTAATTGACGAAGGTGGTGTTGTATCTTCTGACAACAAAACAGTAATACTTCCATTCACCACCCCTGGTGTTATAAGCTGCCCGAGCTCATTATTAAGGCTCGCAGAGGTAATATTCACGTCAGTTTGACCAGGTAAAAATCCTTTGAAAACGATATTTGCAAGCACTGCCTTGCTCTTGTTCACTTTATCAATCCTTGCAGCCACCAGTTTGACCCATCCATCGGTATTGTTTATATTTGCTACAGGTGTTCCAAAATCACCAGCAACAACATTTTCGATTGAAATGATAGAAGGATTAAAAGATATATTGACAATTCCTCCTGCTATTAATTCAGCTTCACTGATGGTGATCGGAACCGTGAATTCTGTGTCCACACCTGCCAAATAATCCCCGAAGCTCACAGTCTGCGCAGATGCCACTGGAGCAGCAAATAACAAAAAGAAAAAAAGAAAAAAAGCAGTTTTCATTTCATTCCAGCCCCACGATCTTCCTCATAAGTATCGTCACGTCCCCGCTGTCAAGTATTCCATTCCCGTTGAAATCCCCGAACAAACCGCCATAGTAATAGAACACCCTGATGGACTTCTCTGCACTGTACGTCGTGTTCGTTGTGACATTCACCGTGATAGTATTGATACCGAAATTCAAAGGAACAGATGCGTTCCAGGAAGTGGTTCCAGTTGCAGGAATACCATTTACAGTAACATCCACGATCTCGTTTGGTGAAATGGCTGTGCCGTTCACATTGACCGGTGAATTCAGGACAATATCACCATGCTGAGGGTAGGTGATATTGATATCAAGTTCACGCCTTCCTACGTCTGTTGAGTCATACAGTGGTTGGTATGAAATATCATCGGCATATTTCACTACCATTACGCCTGGCTCACCGACAAGATGACCTACAGAAGCAGCATTTTCCAGTGGTTCATAGGAAATGTCATCTGCGTATTTCACTACCATTACGCCTGGCTCACCGACAAGATGACCTACAGAAGCAGCAT
>JACUTQ010000090.1 GCA_014859725.1 Methanosarcinales archaeon
AAATGGGGGAGGTTTACTGATAGCGTTTTGATTTTAATCTGACGAAGATGGGTAAATAGTCATTTTCCTTTTTTGAAATATATGATTTGATTTTTTTTTCTAAATCAACATTTATTTTTTTTTTATATTTTTCAATCATTGTATCACTATGAAATTAAATAAAGTTCAGATGTTTATATATCTTCCTTCAATTTTTTATCATTAATAGTTATGGAATAATAATCATTAGTATTATTCAGTTGTGATTAATTTGACTTGATTATGGCTCCGAGTGTTTTTAAAAGGCTATCGATCTAAGCCAATACAAGAAATTTACAGGGATTAAGGAGTTTATAGGAATTTATTGAATTTGTAGGCGGTTTTATCAAGTTTACCACTGGCTTAGTTCATTAAATATAGGACACCACCTGATATTTACCCACTCAATGTTAAAGAATGCCAAAAAAAAGTAAAAAGAAAAGTGACTGACCCTATCCCCTTTCAGCAAGATCTTTTGTAAACCACTCTTCAACATTGTCCTCATAGAACAGCTTTAAAAGATCATCATCCAGGTTAGAAGGCTGGATCTTGATCATCCAGGCTTCCCCATATGGGTCTTCAGCCAGCAGTCCAAGGTTGTCCTCGACATCACTATTGACCTCGATCACGGTCCCGGATACAGGCATTTGCAGACCTCCTACCCATTTAGCAGACTCCAGAGATCCGAACGCCTCTCCAGCCTCGAATTCATCATCTTCCAGAGGAAGGTCAAGAAACTCAATCTCACCCGCAGCAGTTCCACCGTAAGCATCGATCCCTGAGGTCACAGTACCATCATCTTCTACCCTGGCCCAGGTATGTTCTTTAGTATAATACAATTCATCTGGTAATTCATACCCTTCAATTTCCACCATAAACAAACCTCTTCAATTTTTACTAATATGTTATTTAGTTACTTTCAATATAGTAATCTTTGCGGTTACCTAATCTTTCTACATTCAGTATGGCACAGTCCCATTTTCCAGTTATTTTTTAGACACCGATTTTAGGCAAAATCAGTGTCAATCAGTGTTCATCTGTGTCTGAAATATAAAAAGACACAGATTTCACGGATTTACACAGATTTGTAGTCGCATCTGATATATTAGTTGGAATTACTGGATTTTGGAATAGTGCCTTCAGTATCCTGCATATCTTTCCCGTTCTTTCTTAATCAGATCACCAAAGAACGTGCATGCTGCCCCAACATCCATCAAAGCTTCACGATCTATCTCGCCCCTGACCTTTACCATCCATATCTTATACGGGTCCTCATTGATCTTATTTGGCTTATCCCACAATTCATCATTGACCTCATCCACCACACAATCAAAAGGCAGTGATATCTGGCTTACCGCTTTAATTGTCTCGTATGCGATTAGCAGATCATGGGCTTTGACATTCTCACCCTCATCAGGCAGGTCGATATGCACGATCTCCTTTGAAAGGCTTTGTCCAAGCTGGGTAACACCAATAGTAACAGGATTACCTTCCAATATCCATACATGGTTCTTTTGATATAATCTATCATCAGGGAACTCAAAATCTTCAACCATCATTTTATTTTCACCTCAGGATCATTTAATAAATTTAACTTGATATCCACACAATCTCCCACATCAAAAAGTTTCTCCCCGTACTTCAATGGGATCAATTTGATAGTAGGCTCACAAAACGATAATGAAAATCCTAATGCCCGGCAGTTCACCGGTTTTTCAGTGGAGAGACTTGCCGTCACATACTTTGCAGATATCATGAATCGATTACCTACTGATTTCAAATAGGGAACAGGCACATCCATCCCGACTAGTCCGAAATAATCAATAGCATCCCAGTCCCCTAAAGGTATAATCCCATCCAGTAAACCTCCTCCCAGCTCATATCCTTTTACCCCATCTCCCTGATAATCCCCTTTCAATAAGGCAAACCTTTCATCACAAAATTCTACCCTGCATTTTATATTAGATTCCATGGAAAAATCGGACCCGGAAAAGCTGAATTTTGTCAATAATGGGTTGTCGTTGCTGGCGCGGATATAATCACCAACATCCCGTACTTCCACATGCAGCGGTGGTTCGTTCCAGAAATAGAAATACCCGTTTTTGATCAATATCCCCAAAGGATCACCAACATCCACAGTATCTCCCACATCAACAACTGGTTTACTATGCAGTATCTTGACCACACTGTCATCCTGTCGTATGGCAATAATATATTCCATAAAATCCCGGTCTTTGAACGGCGTGGGTGACAGATATTCCCTGATATCTATCACTTCTCCTTTAACTGGTGAAGGAGCTATATCCCCAAAAGTACCACCTGAATAAATGTCAACAGCACTTAATGTAGTATGGGCAGCAAAAGGGCTTTTCAAAAAAGCGAATTTACCTATTTTTGGACAAAATATATCAACGCCTCTGGCGGTTGCCACAGGTCTCATGGACATAGCTGTCAACTTACTCCTCCATAAGAGCAGCAGTTTTTTTCAACCTCAACAATATCAAGACCAATTTCGCCTGCTGTCTGGTAACACTGCCTTGAAGGTACAGCCACCCTATCCACACCAGATAACAATGCGTACTCATCAAGTTCTGAGCGGTATTTGCCTCCCGGTCTTACACAGCTTAAAGAAATGGGTGTTTTCGGGAACATCTGCCGTGCATAGGTGATCACCCGGATCACATCCTTATGGTCTGGTTTTGGTATATTTTCATATTCAGTACCATCAGTGGGTATAAAAACCACTATCACCACCACTTCAGGGTCATACTTTTTCACCAGTTCCAGGGCGTTGAACTCACCGTCCAGTTCCCCTCCCTGCAGCCCCACGATAATATGGGGTGCCAGTCTAATATTGAAATTGGAAAGATGGGCCAGGGTCCAGTCGTAATGTACAGGCGTTCTCTCCAGGCCATAAACTTCTTTAATGGTCTTCTCACTCCCAATAACATCAACCAATGCCATATCAAGCCCATATGACTTCAATTCCGATGCCTGCTGCCTGTTCAAGATCCCGGTATGGGCACTGAGCAAAAGATCGTACCTTTCCTTGATCGATCTGATCATATCTGCCTGTTCATAGGTGGGTACTGAGCCATCCTGCCTGCTCCCGCCGGACAATAGCATTCCCTTCTCCCCCCTACCTGAAAAATCTGCGGCAATGTTCTCCAGGCTATTGGAGCTGGCATCAACCATGTGTTTCAGGTAATGGGAAGAGCAGTGTTTGCATTCAAGATCACAATTAGTACCAGTAACTGAAACTGGAGTAAATGGCTGTGGGAAAAATCGTACTGTATTTGAGAAGTTCTCGTACCTTATGTCAAAGGCAGATATCATGTCTTCTTTTAACTCCTCATCCACCCCCTCCAGGCTAAGGATTCGTTCAAAAACCTGTTGAATATCAAATGCCATTATTTACCTCCAGTTGAGCTTTTATCCTGGTTATTTCAGATCCCTCGACTGGTCCGGGATAATTGTATACCATCGCATGGGTCTCGGTGGCATATGGACGGTTGCAGTGGGAACACCCGGTTGTCATGAAAGCCTCTCCACTTGAGATCACTGCTTCCATACCAGGTCCATCCAATCCGAAATCCATTATTATCCCGTTGTTAAATTTCATATTTTCAAAGCTGACCAGATCCTCCCGTATCAGATATAATGCCAGCTGTACCCGCCTGTAATGTCCGATGTCAGGTTCTGTATCCACCCACCTGGTACCCGGAAGCCGTGTATATGCGAACAGGGCAGAGCCAATACCACCTTTGTGAAACCGTCCTGCCAGCTCAATAGCATCCTCATCTGTCTCACCCAATCCTATTATGATATGCGTGCCCACATTAGTGAAGATCCTGACTGCTCTTTTAAGTCCGTCAATATGATTGTCCCATGTAAAAGGACCTCCTGCACCCGCACCTTTTATCCTGTCAAACAACTCGGGAGTAGCCGCATCCAGGGGGATGACCAGCTGCTCCACACCCAAACCATTCAGCTCATTATACTTTGCATCCTCCAATGGAAATACAGATAATGAGATCGGGATGCTGCAGGTTTTTATAATCTCCCGTACCAGGTATGTGGTATCATTCCACATCCCGGGATACATGGCAGTCTGGATGCAGGCCCTGTGCAGGTATCCTTTCTCAAATGCAATGCCCAGCCTCCTGACTACCTCATCCAGGTCAGCCGGCATGTACTGGCCCCTGGCAATGTGTTTTAATTCTCCTTTTGATTCTTTTGCCTGGGAACAGAATAAACAGTTCGCACGACAGTGCTCATTAGTATATATCTGCAGATACGCAGTAGTGGGAGGGGCATCCATTATCATAAGCTCCATACCCAGTACTGCCAGGGTTCCCAGTGATGCCCTGACTTTCTTCATGAGACCACTCCTGGTATGCGGGTATTTTTTGAAGGGGGCAGCCCGCAGCATGTACCGTAATATTCCATCACGTAACCGTGGTTTGCACCGTATCTCACTGCATATTGTGTGGGAATGGCAATATTCTCAACCCCGCTCTCTATAGCCAGGTGGTCGATGAGCTCACGGTCCCTGCCTGATGAACGGGCACATCCCAGTGTGATGGGACTTTGTGGGAACATCTCTACTGCTTCAGTGATCACTCTGGCAAAATCAATAGGGTCCGGTTTTATTTCAGAGAACTCAGTACCGGCAACAGGCATTAGACCTGTAATAACTACAGTACTAACCTTGTGGCCTTTGATCATTTCAAGGGCATGGAGCTCTCCTTTCATTCTACCACCGTCCAGTCCGACACAAATATGCGGGAACAACATGATATCTGCATTTGAAAGAGCATCCAGGCTTGACATATAATCATTCTCATCAACATCTAAACCGTAAACCCGTTTTGCAGTCCCCATATCACCCACCACATCGAATCCGATCCCATCAAGTCCTGAATCTTTAAGAACATAAGCTTCTTCAGGAGTTATAAAACCCGTGTGTGCGATCACTGTCAGGTCGGTTGTATCCTTGATGGTTTTAATAGCATCGGACATGTTTGTTACCGGTACTTTTCCGGACGAGTTACAGCCCCCTGTTACCAATATCCCTTTTGCGCCTTTACCATCCAGTTTTTTTGCTGTGTCTATCAAAGTATCAGGGTTCATACATGAGATGAGGCGCTCCAGCAGTTTCCCTCCACAGTGTTTGCAGTTAAGACCGCACTGGCTTCCGGTTATTGAGATCGAAGGGAACATCTCAGAAGTGATATAGAAATTCAGCCGTTTGCCTGACCTGGTTGTGGTCAAAGCTCTGGCTGCCTGCATTCGCTTCCTTAATCCGGGGTCCACAACTAATCCCAGGTCGAACTCTTTAACTTTCCAGTCCCCCGTTATCTCTTATAGGTCCATTCATCAGAATGGTATTTGGGCAGCAGTTCCCGGGCCATAGCTTCCTCCTGCTCAGAGGGTACTGTTTCCACCAATTTCACGCCAAACCGTTTTTCGAAATTCTTCCTGATCTTCTGCTTGACCACGTTCATGTCTTCCTTGTAACCCAGTTCCTTATCCATCCAGGTCATACCCTGTTCAATTGACTCGATCTGCTTATCCATGAACTTCTCTTTCGGGATATTCAGGATGCGAAGCATTTCCTTGATATCAAAGTCCAGTAACAATGTACCGTGCTGCAGGGTCCTGTTGTCCAGTCTGGTCATGGCATTGCCAGATATCTTCTTGTTGTCCACAACCACGTCATTGATGGGCCGAAACGCTGCATTCAGTCCGTATTCTTCCAGCGTATCAATTAGTATGCCCAGGATATGTTTGTACGATCCCACAATGTCCAGCGGGAACTTGATCTCATCAACAGTCCCGAATACACCATAATTGATCTGTCTGTTCAGATCGTCAGAAAATGCAATACCGCCGCCGCTTGTACGTCTCACAATCGTATAATCTTCACACTGTTCAAGATCAAGTTCAACAGCAGCTTTCTGGAAATACCCCAGTATGATGGATCTGGTCGGGTCCCAGAATATCAGGGTATTGCCTTCATCACAGCGGTGTATGGCCTCGTTCATGGCCATCATATACCGTATGTCCTGTTTACCGAAGTCGATAACTCTCCATTCTTCCATTTATTTCCCTCCAATGGCCTGCATAATTGATATAGTAAAATCTTCAGGTGTGGTGCCTGGAGATTGAATACCTTCTGATTCATATATTTCCCTTACAGCTGACAATACAGCTTCTTCAGTAGCGGCCGTACCATTCAACCGTGCTAGGATCAGATCAATTGCGTCTTCAGGGAACATGAAAAAATCCCCTGAAAAACTGATATCAGATATCAAACCATTATTCACTTTCAGGAATGAGCGGATAATGCCGCCTTTGGATTTATGGATGCCTTTCAAATAATCTTCTAAAACCATTTCCTTTTCTCTCCCGGGTTTCTTGATAGATTAATTATTTTTTTTCCTTTTGTCGTTTTTTCCTTTTGTCGTCCATACGATATGTCCAGTCCCTGGATTTGTAGAGTGCGGTTAATTCGTATGCAATATTTATTTCTGCTTCAGATACCTGACCATCATACGTTCTAATACACAGTGCCTCCTCAAACCCAGCACGCAGTGCCTGCTTTATTTCTTCCGGGTCAGGCAATTCCATCAGGTCAGACAGGCTGATCATGCCCTGCCTTGCAGTTTTAACATGGGGTCTCAGGTTCTTAGCGGGATGTTTTAATACTAGATCCATTTTCTCAAAATCGAAATCCAGCAAAAGACTGCCATTGACCATAACTGAACCATCAAAACGGCCCTGTGCATTACCTGAAATCTTACGATCCCCTACAAACACTCCATTTCGAGTCTGGTCAAATTCCCCTTCCAATCCCAGGATCTTTAATGCCGAAACCACACCTGATAACACTTTTTTGTAAGCCCCCTGTACATTGGCAGGTATAATCCCGGTGGACTTCCCTATTACAGCAAATAATATCTGGTCGCTGTCACAGTATCCACATCCTCCTCCCAGGATCCTGCGGATCATATCTACATTATTGGCCTGGCAGTATGCTTCATGGACCTCATCTTCGACATACTGGTGATAACCCAGATACAGTGCAGGATTGGTTACCCGCCAGAACAGGATGGTTTCATCACTTGTGCCGGACCCCACATGTCGTCCAATCGAATGGAAAAGAGCAGTACTATATGCACCATCTACCTTGTCCACATCAATGAACCGCCACATGAAACCTTTCTCCTGCAACCTAAAAGGATACTGTTAATAAAAAGATTTTGTTTGCATGGAAAATAAATACTGTAATAAAAGGTTGCCCGGATAGGAACCAATTAAGGAGGCAATTCCTTATGTGCTGCCTGATGCATGGTCATCACATATGCACAGGCATCACGTTTTTTTGAACTGGATCTCTATCCGGGATGTGTATCTATATACCACAATCGTGTAAATGGCATATAGATGTCACAATCCCTGCAGTAACACTTCCCTATCAGCCAAAACTGTGCGTATCAGGTAAGTGGCTTATCGGGTGAGCACTACCGGGATTAATGACTTTGATACTGGTTTGTATATTACAATACACTCAGATATTTGTCCATCTCGTATGGAGTTACCTGGATCCTGTAATCGTCCCATTCCCTGTTCTTGATATCAATGAAGCGATAAAAGACATGGTCACCGAGGGCTCTCCTGACCAGTTCGCTCTGTTCAGTAGCATCAATGGCTTCCTTAAGGTTTGCAGGCAATGACTTGATCCCGTTAGATTTCATGTCCTTTTGGTCCATGGCGAAGATGTTCTTCTCCACAGGTTCAGGGATTTCATAACCTTTCTCGATACCTTCAAGACCAGCAGCCAGCATCACAGAGAATGCCAGGTACGGGTTGCATGCAGGGTCAGGACAGCGCAGTTCCATCCTGGTGGCTAGTTCTTTACCAGGTTTATACATGGGAACCCTCACAAGGGCACTTCGGTTGCGGTTAGCCCATGCAATATAGACCGGTGCTTCGTATCCTGGGACCAGCCGCTTGTAACTGTTGACTGTTTGTGCCAGGACTGAAGTCATCTCGTATGCGTGTTTCAGGATACCTGCGATATAACTTTTCCCGATGCCAGAGAGGCTATATTGATCATCGGCGTCATAGAAAGCATTGGTGCTGCCTTTAAAAAGACTCTGATGGACATGCATTCCGCTACCGTTCTCCCCGAAGATGGGTTTTGGCATGAAGGAGGCATACAGGTCGTTCTGCTGTGCGATCTCCTTGACCACCAGTTTGTATGTCATATTGTCATCTGCCATCTGCAAAGCATCATTATACCTTAGGTCGATCTCATGCTGGCTCGGGGCCACTTCATGGTGGCTGTATTCCACTTTTATTCCCATGTTTTCCAGTGCAAGCACGGTCTGTCTTCTCAGGTCCGTGGCCAGGTCCAGCGGGGTCAGGTCAAAATAACCTCCTCTGTCTATGATCTCCGGTGCCAGTGAAGATTTGAAATAGAAATATTCCAGTTCAGGACCCACAAAGAGTTTAAATCCCTTGTCCTCGGCACGCTTCAGGTTTCGCTTGAGTACATATCTGGGATCGCCTTCAAATGGGCTTCCGCCCGGGTTTAAGACATCCACGAACATCCTTGCTGTTGCTTTCTCCTGGGGTCTCCATGGCAGTATCTTGAATGTGCTGGGGTCAGGCATGCCGACCATGTCGCTTTCTTCAATATCGCGATATCCCATTATAGATGAACCATCGAATCCCATACCTTCATCAAGAGCAGTTTCCAGCTCTTCTTTGGTTATGGCAAAACTCTTCATAGTTCCAAGGATATCGGTGAACCATAACCTGATGAACTTTACATCTTTTTCTTCAACAATCTGTAATACTTCTTCCTTTGTTGTCATCGC
>JACUTQ010000091.1 GCA_014859725.1 Methanosarcinales archaeon
AATTTTTCACTCTTTTACAATATAAAAGTTTATATGCAATTGATACATATTGTTTAAAAAAAAGTATGCATAGAGCTTATTAATTCGATCGAAGCTGAATATTTAGAATATATCAGGTTATGAGTGATTACTTATGGTTGTCGGAAAAAAACCTCAAAGAGAAGAGTGGGCATGGGTTTTAGACTATTTACCATATGGCAATCCTGACGATCAAAGGCCGGTATATCAGAAAAAACCTCTTGTACAAGCAGTTGGTGCCGACCATTTTGTTCTAATGGAATTGCTTCCAAAAGAGGGTGCCTTTCCAGAAACCCAGGATAAGTTGTATATCGGAGAAGGGGACCGGGATGTTATTGACCATGTCAAACACAGGATAACCTATGATGAACTGTCACATGGTGCTCAAGCAGAATTACCGTTCATTCTTGAAAAATTAGTTGTGGAAAATGAACAAAAATATGTAGACTTCTATAATGATGCATATCCAATAACCAACAGACTTCATATGCTTGAACTTCTGCCTGGTATTGGAAAAAAACTGATGTGGGGAATCATTGATGAACGCAAGAAAGGAAAATTCCTCAGTTTCAAGGACCTTACAGAAAAGGTCAAAGGTCTGCATACACCTGAGAAATTAATTGTCCACAGAATTATTGATGAACTCAAGGATGAGCAGATCAAATACCGTCTATTTACAACTCCGGCAAAGAGCCGCAATCATAGATGAAACCAAAATATGGACAGCATTTTCTTACTGATAAGCTGGTACTTGACAGGATTATCGCTTATGCTGATCTGAATAAAAAAGATACTGTCCTTGAGATCGGGGGTGGATCCGGCAATCTTACAGAAAAACTCTCTGAAGCCGCAGGCAGAGTAATCACTATCGAAATTGACCGGAAGCTTGCAGACAACCTTAAGGAATTAACCAAAGAAACAAATGTTACAGTAGTGTATGGGGACGCATTAAAAGTTCAATTTCCCCCTTTCAACAAAGTTGTATCAAACCTACCATACCAGATATCATCTGAAATTACTTTCAAGCTGCTGGAACACCAGTTTGATTTTGCCATCCTCATGTATCAACTGGAATTTGCAGACCGTATGATTGCTGTTGCAGGCACCTCAGATTACAGTCGGTTGACAGTTATGGCACAATACCATTCAGATATTGAATTATTGGAAAAAGTACCTCCTTCAGCTTTTAAACCACAACCAAAGGTCCAATCTGCAATTTTGAAACTCACTCCAAAAGAGCCGCCATACAGGGTCAATGACCTGCAATTTTTTCAAAGACTATTAAAAGCATTATTCAGCCAGCGCAGGAAAAAGTTAAAAAATTCATTAAGGGCAGCGGCATCAATGCTTGGATTTCCGTCAGAAAATATCTTAAAACTAAATGCAGACCTATTAAACCAGCGTCCTGAAACTTTATCTTCAGAACAGCTGGCAGAGCTAGCAAATATAATCCGAACAGGAAGATGACTTCAATTACATATCGCGGGAAAATTATACATCTTCTACCACAAGTTTACGAACCAGCTGAAGATAGTTTTCTGCTGGTTGACGCTCTAATAGATAATATAAAAGATGGTGACAGGGTGATAGAACTGGGCTGCGGTAGTGGAATTGTTTCTCTGTTTGCACAAAACCGCGCTTCATTGGTAGTAGCTACTGACCTAAATCCCTATGCTGTTCGTTGTGCCGGTAAAAATGGTATAAATGCGATAAGGACTGACCTTTTTGACGGTATCAACGGGCAGTTTGATCTTATTGTCTTTAACCCTCCTTATCTACCAACTTCAGATGAGGAACGCTTAAGTGGATGGGATGGTCTAATGCTGGAAGGGGGAAAAAATGGAAGACAAACCATTAAACGATTTATTGATGGATTAGGAGATTATCTTTCTCCCAAGGGACGTGTTTTATTGCTAGTTTCATCTCTTACAGGTATTAAAGAAGTCTGCAACATCATGAACAATGCAGGTTTATTTGTTGAACCTATATCTAAATCGAAACACTTTTTCGAACAGCTTGTAGTCTTGAAAGGTATAAGAAACAAGTAAATGCCAAAAAAGTCGGTCTTTCCATCCCAAATGCTAAAATGCAGAGTTAGATATCTACTGTTATATATTTGTCGATATCGGTTCTATGTCCCCAGACATTCCCCACAAGAATTTCTATATTTTTTATTGATAGTAATGTCTTAGTTGTATTCGATAAAGTATTGTAATATGATTCGGGAAGTTGGACTATCCTGACATTAGGGCATTTACGGTTTAATTTAAAGATATCTTTTTCTGAAGGTCTGAAACAGAAATGGACATTTGTTTCATCTGAATTCAAATCATCAAGATTCTTTTCAGAACCGATAACACGGAATACTACTTCCATAATATGTAAAAATAGTAATCCTGACTATTTATAATTTTTGTTACAACTACAGTATTACTTTATATTCCGAATGAATATCAGTGGCAGGTTTAAACATAAACCTTCTTGACTTCACGAATACCATCTACAGCTTTGATCTCTTCCAGGATCTCATCATTGACATCAGAATCAATATTGAGTACCATAATAGCTGTACTCCCGGCTTTGATCCGGCCTGTCTGCATGCCTGCTATGTTGATATTTCGTTTCCCCATCACCATACAGCAGGGCCCGATAATATTGGGATGGTCTTCATGGAGTGCTACCAGCATGTGACCTATGGGTTGGATATCTATACTGTACTCATCGATCTGGATGATACGTGGATTTACACCAACCATTGTCCCTGCTACTGTTTTAACATTCCCATTATTGAAAATGCGCAGAGTGATCTTATTGGAATAACTCTCTATGGTCTTGGACTTCGATTCAATTACGTTGATCTTGCGCTCTTTGGCGATTACCGGAGCATTGACATAATTGACAGCCGAACCCATTGCGATCTCAAGCAGGCCTTTTAATGCTGCTACTGTGGCTGGGCCAGTATCCCTTTCTGCGATCTCACCACTGTAAGCTACCTCGATTCGTTCATATTTGCCTTCCATAAGCTGGGCCGCCAGTTTTCCGATCTTCTCAGCCAGCGGCAGGTAAGGCTGCAGCAACTTCATGACTTCCTGTTTTACATACGGCATATTGATGGCGTTTTTTACGGGAAGTCCCTTCTTGAAATTAATTATCTGTTCTGCTACATCCACTGCCACATTGACCTGGGCTTCCAGGGTGGAGGCTCCTAGGTGTGGTGTTACTATGATGTTATCCTGTTCTAAAAGCGGACTGCCTGTTGGCGGTTCATTAACGAACACGTCAATTGCTGCACTGGCCACCTTACCGCTGGAAACAGCTTCTGCCAATGCCTCCTCATTAATAATGCCGCCGCGGGCACAGTTTATTATCCTGACTCCATGTTTAACCTTATCCATTTCTTCCTTATCAATTATGTTCCTGGTCTCTTTTGTCAGTGGTGTGTGTACAGAGATGTAGTCAGCATTTTTTACGATATCTTCAACTGATGCCAGGGTAACACCAAGATCAGCAGCTCTCTCCTCGCTAATGAATGGATCGTAGGCCAGGATGTTCATTTCCAGTCCTTGAGCGCGTTTAGCAACCTCAGCTCCTATCCTGCCCAGGCCGATAAGACCCAGAGTTTTATTTCTCACCTCAACTCCAGTAAAGGTCTTGCGGTCCCAGTTGCCTGATTTGAGAGACTGGTTTGCCTGGGGGATATTCCTGGACATGGACATCATCATGGCGATAGTATGTTCAGCTGCAGAGATCATATTGCCTTCAGGGGCATTTATAACAATAATACCACGCAGGGTTGCGGCCTCTATATCAATATTATCTACTCCAACACCGGCACGGCCAATGATTTTCAAGTTTGTAGCAGCTGCGATGATCTCTTTTGTAACCTGGGTCTGGCTCCTGACCACCAGAGCATCATATTCCCCTATAATTGCTTTGAGTTCTTCAGGGCTCATCCCTGTCTTTATGTCAACATCAACTTCTTTCTTCAATATCTCAATACCCTGTTCAGACAGGGAATCACTAACAAGAACCTTCATTATAATGTCCTCCAATAATCTCCTTCAAATCTGGATTGATAATATAAGTATTATGACTTCATTGTTTCGTTAGTCACTACACTATGTAGTATATTCAGCATTTATCCGTACATAATCATATGTCAGGTCGCATCCCCAGGCCGCCGCACTGCCGATCCCTAATCCAATGTTTATGTGGATCACAATTTCTTCAGATTCCATGACGTATTTCAGCTGGTCTTCAGAAATATCATTGATTTTGCCATTTTCCACTAGCTTGACCAAAGTATCACTATTAGAAAAGTCCAGACTGATCATGTCCTGGTCTACATCTGCACCAGAATACCCCACAGCTGCAATTACTCTACCCCAGTTAGGGTCTTTGCCAAAGATAGCTGACTTGACAAGAGGCGAGCGGACAATTGCCTTAGCAGCAAGCACAGCATCTTTCTCATCTTTAGCTCCAGTTACTTTTGCTTCAATTAAATGCGAAGCACCTTCGCCGTCTTTTGCTATCATTTTTGCCAGCCGGATACAAACATAGTCCAGACTTTGCCGGAACTCTTGAATATCAGGCCGACCTGATTGACCAGTGGCAATTAAAAGGGCCATATCATTAGTACTGGTATCACCATCAACGACAACCATGTTGAAACTTTTATTAACAGAAGTATGTAAACATTGACCAAGGGTTGCGTTATCAAAGTCTGCATCAGTATATATGAACGCCAACATGGTGCCCATATTTGGTTCTATCATCCCGCTGCCCTTGGCAATTCCTCCGATCCGGCTCCCATTGGACATCTCCACTGCCACTTCTTTGGGAAAAGTATCGGTGGTCATGATAGCCCTGGCAGCTTTAGCACTACCTTCATATTCAGTTGTCAGGTTTTTAATCACTTCATCCAGTTGAGATTTGATCAGTTCCATATCCAGCCTGCGACCTATCACGCCAGTAGATGCTACACCAACCTCGTTTTTTTTCAGACCCATGCGTGCAGCTGTCAACTCTGCCATCAGGTTTGCATCGTGCAGCCCGGAAGCACCGGTAAAAGCATTCGCATTCCCGCTATTGACTACAAGAGCAGAAAGCCTGCCCACTTCGATATGCTGTTTAGTTAGAATCAATGGCGCAGCTATGACACGATTTCGAGTAAATACACCTGCTGCACTGCCTCTTGCAGTTATCACCGCAAGGCCGTGCTTGCCCTGCTTTACTCCCCATGCCCTGACACCCTGGACAGTGCTTATGCCGCCATCAATATCTTTCACTATTCATTCCTCGCTATGATGACAATGCCAGTCCACCGATAATGTCCTGACGGGATACGATTCCGACCAGCTTTTCATCTTCTACAACGGGCACTCTGTTGATCTTATGTTTGACCATCATTGAAGCCACTGTTTCCAGACTTTCATCAGGTCTGGCTGTAATTGCCGGATGGCTCATAATATCACCCACGCTCAAAGCACCCTTGTTGTCAAGTGCATGTTTAGCTTCCTCCCAACCGATAAGTTCCCTGATAGGTACTTCAATAATTTCAAATGGGCTTGGAAGCCACAACTGGCTGTTCGTTTCAGGGACTTCCAGCAGTTTTAATATGTCATTTTCAGTAATAATGCCTAATACATTCCCTTCTTCGACTACGGGTATGCCGCTGACTTTATTTTCTTTCATTAGGCGTGCAGCATCTTTAACCAGGTCATCTGGGTTGCAAAATATTACATTGGTTGTCATTATATCTTTAATTTTCATAGTAAGACTTCCTAGGGAAATACAGCTGGTGTCCAGAGTCCTGTAGTTTCTTCCAGATTGAACATTAGGTTCATATTCTGTATAGCCTGGCCTGAAGCTCCTTTGACAAGGTTATCTATTGCCGACACCACTACCAGTCTCTGACCTTCAGCATCAACTTCAAAACCGATGTCGCAGAAATTAGAACCCCTGACATCACCCAATACAGGTATGCTGTTGAGCAACCTGATAAAAGGTTTATTTTTATAAAACTGCTGATAGATATCAGCAACCTGTTCGGCGTTGATCTTTTCTTTGAGCAGCAGATGTGCAGTTGTCAGGATGCCCCGTACTGACGGGATCACGTGGGGAGTAAAACTTACCTTGATGTTATTATCCAGCAGTCCCAGTTCCTGGTGCATCTCTGCATGGTGGCGATGGGTGGTAAGCTTGTATGCCTGGATATTCTCTGCCATATTAGGATAGTGGGATACTGTTGTAGGTTCTGTACCTGCACCAGATATGCCGCTCTTGGAATCAAATATGACGTGTTCCACCTGACCGGCATTGACCATTGGTGCGGCTGCCAGTGTGGCTCCTGTGGGATAACAGCCGGGATTTGCCACCAGTACAGCATCGGCCACTTCAGGATGCAGTTCTGTCAGCCCGAACACGGCTTCCCGTGGTGCCTTGTGATCAAGATTATAGACTTGCTGGAAAATATTGGATGGCAGCCGATAGTCTGCGCTAAGATCGACCACCTTAGTTTCACCATCCAGGAGCTGTGGTACTACATCCATGGCACTGCCGTGTGGTACTGCAGTAAATACCACATCACATTTATTAGCGACTTCAGCGGCATCCAGGTTCTTGAATTCCATTTCTATAAAACCATTTAAGTGGGGATGGGTACTGATAACCGGTTTACCGTCCAATCGACGCGAGGTCACACATACTACTTCTGCCTTGGGATGGCCTGACAGTAACCTAAGCAATTCGCCGCCGGTATAGCCAGAACCACCAACAATCCCTACATGTATCATAATAGTATAGCCCTATTACTCTCAAAGATAAATAATATTGGGATATTTATACAGGTAAAACCTTATGTTGAATATGCTCACCAGCAGTTACATCCACTTCCCCGGAGTAGGAACTTCGACTGAAAAGAGGATATGGCAAAGCGGTATTAGCACCTGGGAGGAATTTATTGAGAATTACCCAAATGTCGGTCTTCCAGCATCAAAAGAAAATGTAATACTGGAAGGTATCGGGCAATCCCGGGACCGGCTTGCTGCAAGTGACCATTCGTACTTTTCCAGAGCCCTGCCGTCAAATGAACACTGGAGGGCATACCGTCAATTCAAAGAAAATACTATATTTTTAGATATCGAGACCACAGGGCTTTCGGCCAGGGATCATGAGATAACCATGATAGGTGTTTATACCAAAGATAAGACCAGAGTTTTTATAAATGGCATCAACCTGGATGATTTCCCCAGTACCCTTGAAGGCTGTAAAACTATTGTTACCTTTAATGGTATCCGGTTCGACATACCATTTATCAAACATTATTTTCCGGATATTGTTTTTGATCAGCTACACATTGACCTTATGTATCCACTCAGGAGGATAGGATTGACAGGAGGTTTGAAAAAGATCGAAACCTCGCTTGGCCTTGCACGATCTACTGAGACGACCGGACTTACCGGCTTTGATGCCGTAAGACTCTGGTACCGTTATAAAAGGGGAAGTCAGGAAGCACTGGATACCCTTATTAAGTACAATATAGAGGATATCCAAAACCTTGAGACAATTATTGAGATTATTTATCCTGATCTGGTGAATTATTTACACCCCAACAATTTAAAACATTAAAGATAGACTTTTGCCTTTCGGAATTAATCTATCATCCCAGATGACAGAGATTCCGAAAGACCATCCCAGATATAATTCTCTTATTACCAGGGAGCTGATAGCAAAGGGTATCGAGTCAGGGATAACCAGTATCAAAGGATTGATAGCACAGGGGAGAGGTGAAGCTTTCGATTACCTGATCGGTGAGATCACAACTGCTTCTGCCAGGGATGCCCAATATGCTGCCACAGCTATGCTTTTACTTGCCCAAAGACCCATTATCTCGGTAAATGGTAATTCGGCAGCCCTGGTGCCGAATGAACTGGTTGAACTATCAAGCTTGATCGGTGCCCCTTTGGAAGTGAACCTGTTCTACAGGACCGAAGATAGGGTTTTGAAGATAATCAAACATCTTAAAGCTCATGGGGCTCAGGATGTATTAGGTGCAGACCCGGATGCAGCCATACCCGGACTGTCTTCAGAAAGAGGGAAGGTATGCCGAGCTGGGATATATTCAGCTGATGTAGTGTTTGTACCTCTTGAGGATGGGGACAGGTGTGAAGCATTAATGAGTATGGGTAAACAGGTGATTGCAGTTGATCTTAATCCGCTTTCAAGAACTGCTCAAAAAGCGACCATTACAATAGTGGATAATATCACGAGGGCAATGCCAAATATATTGAAAATGGTCAAGGAATTGAATAAGACCCCAAATAAAAAATTAATCGACATTATCGATAATTTCGATAATAAAAAAGGGCTTGATGATGCTATTATATCTATGTGCAAAAAACATAAAGTATCGAAATGATGCTAAATATTTTTGGCTCTCTTTAACATTCATACGTCATCGGTTAAGGGAAAAAAATGGGATGGAACACGGATAATACGGATTGGTACTGATAATAAAATACCGTGGGTATCCGTCAAATGTCGAGTAGGGCTCATAGCGCACCTCTTGTTCGGGGTAATAGCCCCAAGGTTACTATGAGCCCCCTCACAGAACCGGACGTGAAGATGCCCTCATCCGGCTCTTCAGAAGAACCTCCCCATCCTTTTCCGGATAGGTTATGAGTACAGTTTTGTTAGCATCCTTAACCTGCATCAGAGTACGGAGGATGTGTCACCTTCCCAACGGTTCAACTGTCAGTCCCTTCCCTCCACAGGCATTACCCTGCTTCAACACTACTATGAACTGATCCGACTCCCAGTATGCCATTTGCGCCATCTTACCGTCCATA
>JACUTQ010000092.1 GCA_014859725.1 Methanosarcinales archaeon
ACTGGATATTTTTGATCGATTTTTTGTGCCCCAAATCTATACTGGTCCCAAGATATTGGTAGTGTCCTATAAATCGTGACCTTAATGCTGATGTAAAATAACATATTGTTTATGAGTGGAAAAGTATTAGAAAACCAAATCTGTTTGAATGAGAACTGTCCAGACTATAGAAAAAAGAACAAAGGTCAAATCACCAAAAAGGGTTTTAATGCCAAAGGTAAACAGATGTTCAAGTGTAAGACTTGCGGAATAAGATTTCCAGAAAGCAAAGGCACGGTATTTTACAAGAGACACTTAACAGATGAGCAGATCATACTGATATGCAAGCTATTGGTCGAGAAAAATAGTATTCGAGCTTATAGAACGCATAATGGAAATTCATAGGTGGAAAGGCTCAATACATCGTGAACACTTTTTATACTTACCTTGTTTAATGCATCCTTCGTGATGCATCATGGATACTGACGAAGAAGAGGGAATAGGAGGAAAAGAATGAAACACACAGATTTGAAGGAACTTGTTGAGTACAGCACAACAGCGCCGGTAAAAAAGGATATTCTAAGTACAGAGTGGTTCAATGTAGTTCTGGTATGTCTTGAAGAAGGACAGGAGATTCAGCCCCACCCAGAACCATATTCAGTACTGTTTCAAGTAATCGATGGGGAGGGGACCATAACTGTCGGAACTGAAAAATATGATGTCAAGCCTAATCACATAATTTTCGTTCCAAAAAACGGCATACGGGGAATAAGGCCCCATACGCACATGAGCCTGCTCGGCATACGGCAACCACATTAGGTGTTTAAGGGCGAGGGTAATTGATGAATGCTATTGAAGTCGAGAATCTGACAAAACAATACGGTGATTTAATAGCAGTTAATCATATATCTTTCGAAGTGAAGGAGGGGGAGATATTTGGTTTTCTTGGTCCTAACGGGGCGGGAAAGACCTCTACAATTAGTATGATGACAGGTCTGAGCCAACCCTCTGAAGGAACCGCAAGAATAATGGGTCACGATATACAGAAAGAACCTTTTCGTGCTAAAGAATGCTTTGGGATTGTTCCGGAAGTTTCTAATGTATATGGTGGCTTTTCTGCCTGGCAAAACCTGATGTTTGCCGGGGAACTGTACGGCATCCCGAGAGAACAGAAAACCCGCAGGGCCGATGTGCTGCTGGATAAATTTGGTCTCAATGAATTCAAGAAAAAGAAGGCAAAGGGATTCTCAAAAGGGATGAAACGCAAGCTTACAATCGCCATGGCTCTCATAAATGAGCCAGACATCATATTTCTTGATGAGCCCTCGTCAGGGCTGGATGTTCAAAGTGCAGTAATGTTAAAGGAAATCATCCGTGGACTCAATTTAAATGGAACTACGATATTCCTGACCACCCATAACATTGAAGAAGCCAACGTAATGTGTGACAGGGTGGCGATTATAGTGCATGGAAGGATTGCTGCAATAGATTCTCCAGTGAATCTTAAGAAAATAATTCAGGGCACCCAATCCGTTGTTTTTGCTTTTGATTCCATCACAAACTATGATGCACTTCTCAAGATTCCTGAGGTTAGTCGCATGAATAGAGAAGGTGATAAGTGCAGGCTGTACACTGATAACCCTTCGTCTGTCCTGTCTTCTGTGTTCGACTATGCACGTGCAAACAATCTAACGCTTATGACTGTTAACACGCTGGGACCCAGTTTGGAAGATGTTTTCCTGAGACTGGCAGAGGCAGGCAAGCAGAATTTTGAGGTGAATAAGAGATGAAATCACAATCTCTGTATAGACTCGAACGAGAACTTGCCAGTGCATGGGCAATAACAAAAAAGGACATTCGTATCCATTACCTGACTCCTGCAGTCATTATGTTTGGGATTCTTTTCCCGGTATTCCTTTTCATATCTTTTGCAGTTGGAAGAGATCTACCTTTGTTGGAACTGATTCCCGGGCTTATGGCAATTACAATCTTCTTTAGCGCTTCCTCAACAGGGCCGATGGCGGTGCCTACCGAGAGAAGAAACAAAACATATGACAGATTGATCACTGCTCCAATATCCCCTTTCTCTATTCTATTGGGAGGGACGCTCGGGGGATTTATTTTTGGTGGGATAATTGCATCAATTCCGCTTGTCATCGGAATTTTATGGTTTGGTGTCGAGGTTAATAATCTTTTTGCCTTAATAGTAGGTATTAGCATGGCATCGTTTGGCTTTTCTGCCATGGGAATTATGTTTGCAGCCATACCAACTGAAAATCCTGGTGATGTTATGATGATGTTGAATTTTATCAGGCTCCCGCTTTTATTTATCAGCGGAATTTTCATCCCAATTAATGCTATGGGGGACTATTGGTTTGTAACTGTCCTTTCACCACTGACATATTCTGTTGATATACTCAGATATGCGATAGGCGGAGGCAATTACTATAGTCTTGTATGGGATGTTGCAGGTCTTTTAGTATATACATGTCTGTTCTTTATTTTTGGATTTTTACTTCATGAACGAACAAGGTCGCATGAATAGGGAATAATTCTTTATGATGTGTATTGTGCAAATGAGTTTAGGTGTTGATACCTGGAAATTTATAGGCTGATTGAAATTAGATTGGAGTCAGCTTGCTTTCACCATGATCAGCATCATCTTGAACCTGACTTTAGCATCAAGTGAATGCGGGATATTTGCAGGCATGATGACCATCTGCCCCGCCCCCGCAGTGATTTTCTTACCGCCTATTGTCAGCTCAGCCTCCCCGTCAAGTATCTGGACGATCGCATCAAAGGGGGTGGAATGCTCGCTCAACCCCTGTCCTGCATCGAATGAAAACAGGGTCACAGTCCCAGCCTCGTTCTTCTTCAGTGTCCTGCTGACAACAGACCCGTCTGCATAGCTTGTGGAACCCACAATATCAAAGGGCTGTGCCAAAGGAAACTCATTCGGTTTGAAACTCAGTTCATCTGTTTGCTTCATACCATCACCTCTTTAGATTCTTCGTGAATTGCTTTCCGAACAGTTTGCATTCTTTCAGTTCATCACCTGTCGGATTATACCTGAACTTAATCCCGGGGACAACCACCTCGATGCCCGCACTCTTTAGCCCATCTTCTATGACACCCACTGACTCACCACTCCAGCCATATCCACCAAATGCTGCCCCGGCCTTATTCTTGAACCGCAGACCCTTCATGGTCTCTATAAGGGCACCCACCGATGAAAGCACCCTCCTGTTTATTGTAGGCGAGCCGACTATGACACCTTTTGACCTGAATATCTCTGTTATGACATCGTTCATATCACTCTTTGCAACATTGAACAACTTGGCGGGCACACCGCTTTCTTTCAGACCGGATGCAATAGCCTCGGCCATGGACTTTGTCCCGTTCCACATGGTATCATAGGCAATGACAATAAAGTCCTCCTGGTACGCATCAGCCCATTCGTAATATTTCCCCACAATGTCCAGCGCGTCCTTACGCCATATCACGCCATGACTCGGTGCAATCATATCCACAGGTACATTCATTGCTTTGAACTCTTCTATCTTCTTTTTCACAAGGGAACTGAAAGGTGTCAGGATATTGGCATAATACTTGATGGCTTCCTGGAACAGTTCGCACTGGTCAACCTCATCATTATACATAGCAGACGAGGCATAATGCTGGCCGAATGCATCATTGGAGAGCAAAAGGTCTGCGCCTTTGACGTATGTGAACATGCTGTCAGGCCAGTGCAGCATCGGGGCTTCTACAAACACAAGCTCGTATTTGCCTGTCTTTAATGTATCACCTGTCTTCACTTCATTGAACTTCCAGTCCTTGTGATGATGACAGTGGATCATGTCATGCCCGTTCTTTGTGCAGTATATCTCGACATCCGGTATCTGTGCCACGAGGTAGGTCAAACTGCCTGCATGGTCTGATTCAGAATGATTCACGACAACGGCATCGATTTTATCAAGCCCGAACTCTGTATCCAGCCTGGCTACGTATTCCTCCTTAAACGGAGTCCAGACTGTGTCCACAAGTACGTTCTTTTCGTCCTTTATCAGATAGCTGTTATAAGTACTGCCGCGGTGTGTGGAATACTCCTCACCGTGGAATTTCTTAATTTCCCAATCTTTGATGCCTACCCAGAATATGTTTTCTTTTATTTCTATCATAGTCCCACTTCACTGATGTTGTAACAGATATTATGCCAAAATGAAATTAAATTACAGATAAACAATTGGCATTGTTCATTAATAATTATAACGCTAAAAAGTAAAATTAATGTACTGAGCGATGTATTTGGTAAATCCGGCAGATTATAAGAATATTGAGCACGTTGATTGATCAGTATATGTTCTCAGAAAAAGCAAAAAAAATCCCGCCTTTTTATGTAATGGAAGTCCTTGAAAGAGCACAGGAACTGGAACGATCAGGCAGAAACATCATTCACATGGAGGTGGGTGAACCTGACTTTTCAACTGCGCCGCATATCAATCAAGCAGCTTATGATGCACTAAAAGCGGGAGAAACAAAATATACCCACAGCCTGGGACTGCCCCAATTAAGGGAAGCTGTGGCCAGGTCATATAATAACAAATTCAACCTGGAATTAAACTCCAACCAGGTGATTATCACTTCAGGCACCAGCCCTGCAATGCTGGTACTGTTCATGGGTCTTCTGGATAAGGGGCATGAAGTGATCATGTCAAACCCATACTATGCTGCCTATCCGAATTTTGTGGAATATATGAACGGGAAACCCGTATTTTTATATACAAAAGAAGAAGAAGGGTTCAGCCTTAATCCCGAATATGTGGCCCGGGAGATAACACCTAAGACCCGTGCTATAATGATCAATTCCCCTTCAAATCCTACTGGACATGTGATGCATCCCAAAACCTTAAAAGGTGTATCACAGGTTGCAGGAGAGATACCAATAATCTCTGATGAGATATACCAGGGTCTGGTCTACAAAGGGGAGGATCATTCCATACTTGAATATACTGATAATGCATTTGTATTGAACGGTTTTTCCAAGCTGTATGCAATGACAGGGTGGAGGCTGGGATACCTTATTGCTCCATTAGAATATATCAGGCCCCTGCAAAAGATACAGCAGAACTTCTTTATCTGTGCCAACAGCTTTGTCCAGCATGCCGGTGTTGCAGCGCTGGAAGGGCCACAAGATCATGTAAAAGAGATGGTCAATACATATGACAAACGCAGACGTTTTATTCTTGATCGCTTAAAAGACATAGGCTTTGGGATAAACAGTGAACCTGAAGGGGCATATTACGTTCTAGCAAATGCCAGTGAATTCAGCGGCGATTCTCTTGAACTCAGCCGTATTATCCTTGAAGAAGCAGGGGTGGCCGTAACACCTGGTATTGATTTCGGGAAGGGTGCCGAAGGTTATCTCAGATTTTCATATGCCAATAACCTTGCAAATATCAAGGAAGGAATGGATAGAATAGATAGATATCTAAATAATTAGATTGTAGTCAATAGTGTGTTGGATATTATTGATGAACTTATCTCAAAAAAGCCTAAAAAAGAATTTCTTAACAACAAGATTAAACTTAAGTGTTCGACATGCGACCATTCAGAGAAATCCACATATTACACGCTCCTAAAAGAACATCAATTTGAAGTGCTTGAACCCACTTCACTTCCCTACACTTTTTTCAGGGAATCCATGTATGAAGAAGAAATAACTGCTAGTCCGATTCTTTTTAAGAAAAATTGTCCAATATGCTCAGGCCAGTTGGAAGCTTTTTCACCATTGCCCCTTGAGTATATAATTAATATTCTCCAATCAATTCCACCAGATGAGATAATGTACGGTTGATATTTATTATACCAGTTTTGTTAAGCTGTTATCACTTTACAGCCCTGCTCCATAACAATAACTGTATGTTCAGCCTGGGCTACAGGACACCCGTCACTTTCTATTAAGACCGGATATTTTTTCAATAATGATTGTGTTTTTTTAATTTCACTTTGGTCCGTTAACCAACGGGATGTAAATGGGAGTTTTTTGAATTTGGATTCTAATTTCTGATATAAAGGATTTGAAAGGTTCTTGGTTTGTCGTAGACTATATATCCTGGCCTCACCCTGTATTATTCTACCGCGACCCTTTGTTGTGAATGGTTCTATCGCAATTACATCTCCTGCATATAGAGTGTTTCCATAGGGTGCGCCACCGTAATTAGGAATATTGATACCACTATGGATTGTGAATCTATCGAGACTATGGCCTGTAAGGTCCTTAACAGGATTGCAGCCATATGATTTAATAATCTTACCCATTATTGATCCAAGATGTTTTGTATTCACACCATGCATTGTCTGGCTAATTGCAGCATTCAATGCTTCGTTAGCTGCTTTAATAAGTATGTTATTGCGATCAGTGCCAACCTCCGTGGTAGCCGCTGTATCTGCAATATATCCGTCAATGTGTGCTCCGAGATCGATTTTTACAACATCCCCGGTTTTAAATTTACTCCTGCCATATAAAGGTGTATAATGAGAAGCAATTTGATTAACAGAAATATTGCATGGAAAAGCTAACTTACCTCCCTTTTGGAGTATGAGATCTTCTACATATTCAGCAGTTTCTAACAGTTTACCCCCTTCTTTAACAGTCTTCAAGGTTTCTTCTTTTACCTCTGAAGCGATCTTACCTGCCTGTAAATAACATTCCATGATATCGGAGTTCATTTCATCTCTTCCAATGCCAGGATAATATTATCAATTAAAGCGCCTTTTCGCAGAATCTTCCTGTTTACCAGATCTACAATGGTTGAAGGTTCACCATACCCACAATCCCCCGAATCAAGTATATAATCAACTTTTAGAAGGATTTCATTTTTTACTTCTTCTAGTTTTGATGGCGCTGTTTTTCCTGAAGTATTTGCGCTTGTTGAGGTAATCGGCCTGCCAACAGATTCGATCAACTGTATAGTATGTGTTTGATCAGGCCAGCGAATGCCGATAAGATCGGTGCCTCCTGTGAGAATATCTGGAACATGTGGTTTCTTTGGTACAATTACAGTTATGGGGCCTGGCAGAAATCTATTAATAAAGTTCTTTGAAGCATTATCCAGATAAGCAACTGAATTCAGCATATGGATGCTGGAAACTGCTATTGAGATCGGCTGTTGTGGATCCCTCTTTTTCATGCCTGAGATTTTCATTACAGCATCGATGTTACCGGCATCTGCTCCAAGTCCGTAAACAGTTTCTGTAGGATAGAGCACAACACCGCCGGATTTAATTATGGATGATGCTGTTTCAATATCATTTTTCAGAAGTGATCCTTTTACTATCCTTTTCATTTCTCAGATGTCTTTTAAGGTGAACCATATATATACATCATTGTTTTTTGAGGATATTGAGATTGAATTTTTATATAATGAAAGACAAGTATCTTTTACCATGGCCATTGAAAATTATATTCCAATTCAATTGGTGTTAGGAAGCCAGGATTCGATCGAACGGGAATATTTAACAGCCGTTCCATATAATTTTACAATCGCGAATGAGGGTAAGTGGGAGATGCTTATATCTGATAAAGATATGGAAGTCAAAAAGGGTGAGGTCATTGAGATTCCATTGAAGGAGGTAAGTATTCCTGAAAATTCGGTGGCATTACCATGTGCTTTTATTCATCATGCATTGGGGGCTGTACTTAAGGCGCGACATACCGGGGTGGCACTGGTCGAGACGAGGCGAAAGATATCAAGTGTTATTTTTTTACCTATACAGAATGGGAAGGTTGAAAATGGAGATCTTTTGGCTGTGATAAATGTATTTCCGATTATTTTGAACAAATGAATTTTCTTAATAGTTTGATAAGCCACAGATAATCCACAAAAGATTTAAATCTACAAAGGACTATCTAAAACCTCATTGTAGCATTCGATTTTTAAATTTTTTGCTACATTATTTTCAAAGCTATTTCGTTTAATTAAAATAGCTCTAAATAGCACAAAATACCCTGATGCGGTTGTAACCGCAGCTGAACCTTGCGAAGGTTCAAGCGAAGCGTGCATTTCGCTTCGCTCAATAGCACAAAATACTCTGATGCGGGGGTAGCCCAGCCAGGTCAAAGGCGCAGGGCTTAGGACCCTGTTTCGTAGGAATACGTGGGTTCGAATCCCACCCCCCGCATGATTTACTTGGGTTATAGTTAAGGGCGAAAAAGTGTACGCTTTCAGTTCTTTTTAGACAGTGACAGGTATTTTAGAATTTTGAATTGCCCTGAACAGAAGTCAATGAAAATTCTTTGAAATATGTGTCCATCTGAAAATTTTAGAATCTTTTGATAAAAATTCCACCTCATATATTTTTGATGCTTCTTCAATTAAATCGTCATAACTTACGTCAATTTTATGTTTCTTAATTTTCCATAAAATAGCAGCAATCAATATCCTGATAAAAAAAGTACTTTTCTGGCTCATTTTCGATTATCCTTCTCCAAGTGTTTGTAATATTATTCTGAATGATAAATGAAGAAGTGGTTTTTAATGTTCCATTATCATGTGAAATTTTATCAAGAGCTGATAAAAAATAATCTTTAGTTAATTTGTTTACATCGATGTTTGTGCATCTCGGAATCGGTGTTTCTGATATCCAAGTTCCTATTTTTGCAAGTGATTTTCTTCCTATTAACTGGTTCAAAACTAGAATTAGTATTGCCATCGGTGTATCATTGTTATCTTTACCAGTTACGTCTGAAATACATTTTTGTATTTCAAATTCTTCAGCTACTTTCCAGAATAATGCTAATTCGCCAGCATGATAAGTTTTTCTTTATCCCATCTTGATTCTACAAGCTGGCGATACTTCT
>JACUTQ010000093.1 GCA_014859725.1 Methanosarcinales archaeon
TAGAATTATATTCAAACTATTTAAATATTGTCAATTAATTAGGGACACGACCAAAATTGGGTTAACCGTTTTGTCAAAGTCATCTAACGAAAGTAAAAGGGGAATAGTAATACTAATTTCTTTAAAAACGGATTTTGCAATTTCTTGGAAAACTGAACCATTCCCTTGATTTTTTATTCCATCCATATTTGCTTTACACCATAAGTAAATAAAGTAGTTTGAAACCATCTTATCACAAACAATAGCAATGTAGCCTTGATTGATTGCAAGAGGAATTTCCGTAATCGCTAAATAGCCTATTGGGGCACGAGAAGATAGTAAAACTGTACCAATTGGTAATAAGCCAGAACCGATTTGTGCCAGACCTCTTTCCGTTATTTTTCGTCCGGTATCGAATATAAAAACAGATGTATGATTCGATAAATCCCTCGGTGATGTCCAATAAATGTCACCATCCCAATACTCGGATTTTTTAGTACTTGGTGTTGTTCCTCCTTTGACAGAAATTACATCATTGAGAACCCCTTCCTCCCACCCCTCATCCGCCTCCTCCACAAACCCCTGCCTGAACAGCGTTTCCGCCATGGCTTCGAGAGTCTGGTTCTGGCGGTGGAGCAGGTCTATCTTGTCATCGAGGCTGGAAAGCACAGAGGCAATGGCGCGCTGTTCTGGGAGAGGTGGGAGTAAAATGTTCTGTGAATAAGCAGTATTGCGATTTAATCCCGGGACTGCACTGTCCTCATTAAGTTCTTCAAGTCCAATTGTTTTTAATAAATAGTATATAAAATCTAAACTATATTTTTCATTATCCGGTAAAATATAATACGCAGTATCAATACAATAGAATGGATTTCTTGAATAGTATATCTTACCAACAGTTCCTTTTCGCCCAATAATTAGCCCTTCAGAATTGACTAATGGTTTATTATGATAACCTGTTAGGCCAGCAGAGCTGTAAACAGGGACATTACCTTCAATTCTTTTGTGTTCAGGCAAACCTTTTCCATAATTTAAAACTACCACATCCCCCAGCTTGCACTCCCTCCACTCACACATCCCGAACCACCCTTCTAATCACCACTGCATCAAACGTTTCCTCCTCCCCATCCTCCACAACCTGAAATTCACCTTCATAATACTCATTTTCAGGCTCATGCTTCACCTTAATAATACCTGGTTGATAAAAGTTCTCAAAACCATTTTCATAACCGCTGGTCAATACCGGCAGATCATGTGGCAGGGTTTTTAAAAATTCAACTAACTGACCGACTGTGGAATGGAATACTTCTTTTTTACTCATTGCGATTCCTCCACTCCACTCAATTCTGCCTCAATCTCTTCAATGCTTGGCAGAGATGATCTGAATTCATCCGGCAGGTTTTTTGTGATTATGTATTCACTCACCCCGATCGGTTTATGAACATCCTTCAGGGAATATTCCACAACCGTATCATTTTTTGATTTGCAGATAAGAATACCGATAGTGGTGTCATCCTGTTCTGATTTTAAAATTCCATCCACAGCAGATACATAAAAATTAAGTTTACCGGCAAATTCAGGTTTAAATTTAACCGCCTTTAGTTCAACCACCACATAACAATGTAATTTTACATGATAAAACAGAAGATCAATAAAAAACTCATCACCTGAAACTTCGAGCTTGTATTGTTTTCCCAGATAAGAAAAACCAGCCCCCAACTCTAATAGAAAATGAGTTACATGGTTAATCAGAGCATCTTCCAGCTCTTTTTCATTATGCTTTTCTGTTAATGCCAGAAAATCAAAATTATAGGGATCTTTTAAGGTTTCTATTGCCAGGTCAGACTGAGGTTCGGGCAATGTTGCCTTAAAATTGTTTATGGCTTTACCTTCACGCTTGAACAGATTACTTTCAATATGATGAGTCAGAACAGATCTTGACCAGTTATTTTGAATGGTTTTTTGAATATAGAAGATAGCTTCATCTAAGTTTTTACACTTGGAAATGATGGCAATATTGTGTCCCCATGGAATTTGGGTTATTTGGGCAACAGCTTGTTGCTCAATTTTTGTTTCTAATTGCGAAACAGCTTGTTGCGCAATTGGCTTTTCATTTGTATAAAACAGATGCCATTGCCTTATAAGTTCAAGATTTCTTTTTGAAAAACCCTTCATATCAGGAAATTCTACCATTAGATCGTGGCTGAGATTTGAGAGAAATCCATCGCCCCACTTCGCAGTAGCTTGCTTTTCAACAATATCAGCGCCAAGCTCCCAATAAAACTGCAATAGTTCAGAATTAACTTTAACTGCCGCTTTTATCTGAACCAATCGAACTTTATTTTTAAGCTCTTTCAACCAGACAGAATAATCTTCATCGATAGTTAAGGAGATATTCATACCAGCTTCACCTTTTTCAAATTCTCAGCAATCAAAGCATTAAGATGTTCTTCCTCTTTCAACTGGTCCTCAAATTCCGCTTTCAGTCTGGTAAACCGCTCATTAAAATCAAAATCATCATCCTCATCAGGCAACCCCACATACCGCCCCGGTGTCACCACATAATCCAGTTCGCGCACCCGCTCAATTGAGGCGGAATTGCAGAATCCCTTCACATCTTCATAATCCCCGTCCGGATTGCGCCAGTTGTGGTAGGTGTCCGCGATCTTCTGTACATCTTCATGTGAGAATTCAAGGGTTCTGCGGTTTATCAGGTGCCCCATGTTCCGCGCGTCAATGAACAGGATCTCGTCTCTTCTGTTCCTGTATTTGCCATTGGCCTTGTTTCTGCTCAGGAACCATAGGCTGGCCGGGATCTGGGTATTCAGGAACAGTTTTGGCGGAAGGTTCACGATGCAGTCCACCAGTCGGTCCTCC
The DNA here is from genome assembly GCA_014859725.1 of Methanosarcinales archaeon. Taxonomy (NCBI): domain Archaea; kingdom Methanobacteriati; phylum Methanobacteriota; class Methanomicrobia; order Methanosarcinales; species Methanosarcinales archaeon. Next base: position 2,857 of record JACUTQ010000093.1, read on the forward strand.
ACAAGTCCTTTTCTGATATCACCCTCACCTGACGACTTGGAGGTCAGAGATCCCTTGGCCAGAACAAAACCTGCCTGACCACCTGGATTCAAATGATAGATAAAGTGCTGTATCCAGGCATAGTTGGCATTTCCGGCAGGCGGAACACCATATTTCCACCTCCCGTCCTTGCGAAGCAATTCGCCGCTCCAGTCACTGTCATTGAACGGAGGATTGGCTATGACATAATCCGCTTTCAGATCTTTATGGGTATCGTTCAGGAAGGAGCCTTCATTGTTCCATTTGACCTGTGAACTATCTATGCTTCTGATGGCGAGGTTCATTTTTGCCAGCCGCCAGGTGGTCTGGTTGCTCTCCTGTCCGTAAATCGATATGTCGTTTACTTTTCCCTGATGGTCGGCAACAAATTTCTCAGACTGCACAAACATACCGCCCGAGCCACAGCAGGGGTCAAAGACCCTGCCATTGTAGGGTTCCAGCATTTCGACCAGTAATTGAACTACACTTCTTGGCGTGTAGAACTGTCCTCCCTTTTTGCCTTCTGCCAGAGCAAATTCACCAAGGAAATACTCGAAAACATGACCGAGAATATCAGCACTTCTGGCTTTTGCATTACCAAGAGCAATGTTGCCAACAAGGTCAATCAAACCGCCAAGACTTGTCGGGTCGAGGTTGCCTCGTGCATAGACCTTTGGCAGCACTCCTTTGAGAGTAGGATTCTCTCTTTCGATTGCGTCCATTGAGTTGTCAACGTCTTTGCCAATTTCTGGCTGTTTGGCTTTTGATTGCAGATATGACCAGCGGGCAATTACAGGGACAAAAAAGATATTTTCCGCTCTGTACTCGTCCCTGTCTTCAGGGTCAGCACCGGCATAATCGCCTTCACCTTGTTTAAGTTTGTTATAAAGCTCCTCGAAAGCATCAGATATATATTTTAAAAAAATCAAACCAAGGACTATGTGTTTGTATTCGGCAGCGTCAATGTTCTTTCTGAGTTTGTCCGCTGCTTTCCAAAGTTGTTTTTCAAGAGGTTCTTCCTGATTGTTATTCTCGTTCTTTGCCATTTTATCAATCCAGCCCCTTCAATTCACCTTTGAAATATTCGTTACCGGTAATAGTTTATAATATTTATATCATTTTAAACAATCTTACGATGCATAGTGGCCGTTTTGAGGGCAAGGTATACCCCGACAATATTCATGACCTGTATAAAAGATGTTAGGATTGGTAATAAAAAATTAGGGATAAATGGCTAAGTACACAAAATGATTTCCTCAGCCGGGTTCTTATTTTTCAACAGAATATCCAAGTTTATTCCAGCTTAACATTCCGCCTTCCAGATTATATATATGTTTGAACCCTGCCTGCATCAGTATCTGGGCTGCAGTATGGGCACGTCCACCTGAACGGCAAACTGTTACTATCTCTTTATCTTTATTTTCTTCAAGCTCAGAAAGACGATTTGTGAGGCTTCCAATAGGAATATGTTTTATTCCTGGTAAATGCCCCAGTTCGCCAGCAAGTTCTTTATCTTCCCTTACATCAAGAAGGACAGGGGCTTTACCTTCATCCAATCTCCATTTGAGCTCTGCGGCCGGGATCCCTGGGACCTGGATATCATTGACACCATGATCAAGTGTACCTTTTACTTCACATGCAGGTACATCAACAGGGACCCAGGCAGCTTTTGGGTCGCGGGCGCATGCATAATTCGATATCAGGACATCTTTCATCCATTCAGCTGATCCGAGTTTTAGGTCCTGAAGATATTTTACGAATTCCTGCTTCGACCTGGATTTGAGATGAGAATTTGTAATCTTTTGGTTTGCCAGACTTGACGGTGTGCGATTTCTGTAATCATGTGCTGGATAAACTATCAGGTCGTCAGGAAGTTCCATAATACGCTTAAGGCTTTCCCAGTGTGCTCCAGGGTCGCCTCCTGGAAGATCGTCTCGTCCCGCTCCGCCGTCATCCAGGAAAAGTGTATCTCCTGTCATGATACGGTCCGGAAGTATCAGGCATATGGAATCTACCGTATGACCGGGAGTATGCATCACTTTAACAGGAAGATCATCAATATGCCATTCAAAGTCATCGATCACACGTAAACCAACGCAATGGGCCGGTGCACTGGTATGCATCACATATTCACAGTCTGTTGTGTCCTTAAGAGCAGAACAACCCGAAATATGGTCGGCGTGGGTATGTGTATCAATAACATATGTGAGCCTGAATTTCTCTTTCCAGAGCAGCTCGAGGTATTCTTCCAGATGTTCCAGTACAGGGTCAATAAGAACCACGTTGTCTGAGTCTCCCGGGCCTACAAGATATGTTTTGCATGAATGCGGGTTTAACTGACGAAAAATCATATTCTCCTCCCCTTTATGGTCAGGGACGTCCTGACATAAATTTAGATTTCTTCAAACCTGAATATTACTATTTTTAATATTCCCACATTATATTTTATTCTATTTTTAATAAAGCTATTGCATTGAAGTATCCTTGTGAATTTTAATGTTAAGCATGGCGACTCCCTGTTCAGTGAAAGCATACGGCAGATATCGTCTCCCATCATCCCCTATTTGTTATTTCATCTGCAATCAATTCCGCCTGCTTAAGCACTGTTTCTGTAGCGAGTGCTTGCATATCTGGCGGATAACCATATTGTCTTAATGTCCGTTTTACAATCACTTTTAATTTGGCCCTGACGCTTTCTTTAATTGTCCAGTCTATCGATGCGTTCTGTTTAACCTTCTCAAATAATACAACAGCCAATTCCCGTAGCTTCTCTTTTTGCATCAATTCTCTTGCACTGTCATTATCTGCAATTGCTGTGTAAAAAGCATATTCAAATTCAGACAATCCCATATCCTGAGGCTCTTTGTCCATCCGCTTTATTTCTTTACTGAGTTCAATCAATTCTTCAATAACTTCAGCCGCAGTTATGACTTTGTGATGATATTTTTTGATGGAATCTTCCAGCATTTCCATTAATGATCTGCTTTGAATGAGGTTCTTCTTTACCCGGGCTTTTATTTCATCATTGAGCAACTTTTTCAGAACTTCCATAGCGATATTTTTATGTTCCATATTCTGGACTTCTAAAAGAAAATCTTCAGATAATATGGAAATGTCAGGTTTTTTAATTCCTGCAGCATCAAACACATCTATCACCTGTTCAGTAACAAGGGCTTTATCGATAACTTGCCTGATTGCGGTTTCAATCTCCTCGTCTGTTTTACCTGTTCCAGTGCCGTCAAATTTGACAAGTCTGGCTTTAATTGCCTGATAGAACGAGATTTCGTCTTTTACATCCATTGCCTGCTCGTGTGGAATGGCTATGGAAAATGCTCTTGATAACGCAGTTACTTCATCGAGGTACCTTTTCTTACCATTTTCAAGACCCAGGATGTGTTCCTCTGCTGCAAGTATTATTGACAGCTTAGTCGAAGTATCCGCTCCAAAGTAATGCTCAAAGGAAAATCCATGAAACATCTGGGATACGATCTCCAGTTTTTCAAGCATCAATTGAACTGCCTGCTCCAAAAGGACAGCAGGATCGCCTTTCCCGCCACTGTCAGAATAGAATGATAAGGCTTCTTTCAGGTCGGAAGCTATTCCCAGATAATCAACAACCAGACCACCCGGTTTGTCTTTTATAGACTCTGTTCACCCGCGCAATTGCCTGCATAAGGGTATGCCCTTTCATTGACTTGTCAATGTACATCGTATGCAGACATTGAACATCAAAACCAGTGAGCCACATATCCCGAACGATGACAAGTTTCAATTCGTCTTCCGGGTCTTTCATTCGTTCTGCCAGAGCTCTTCTCTGCTCTTTTGTCGTATGATGTTTTGATATTTTTGCCCCGTCAGAAGATGCAGAGGTCATCACAATCTTGATCTCGCCTTTTTTAAGGTCATCATTATGCCACTGCGGTTTGATTTTGATAATCTCATCGTAGAGGTCGGCAGCTATCCTTCGCGACATTGCAACGATCATTCCTTTGCCTTCAAACACTTCCTGTCTTAGTTCGAAATGAGTTACAATATCCTGTGCAATCTGCCTTATTCGATCCTGGCTGCCGATTAAGGCTTCCAGTTGTGTCCATTTCGCTTTGGCCTTCTGGGTTTCTGCCAGGTCTGCTTTTTCCAGTTCTTCATCCAGTTCGGCAACCAGTTTTTTACCTTCCTTGCTGAGAGTGATTTTTGCCAGCCTGCTCTCGTAATAGATCTTTACCGTGGCGCCGTCCTCCTCAGCCTGGGCTATATCATAAATATCAACATAATTGCCAAAAACGGCAGGAGTATTCACGTCTGTTTTTTCTATTGGCGTACCGGTGAAACCCAGATATGTGGCATTGGGCAGGGCGTCGCGAGTGTATTTCGCAAAACCGTAAACGATCTTTTTACCGATTACGTTTCCCTGTTCATCTTTGGCATCAATGGTTTTTGCCTGGAAGCCGTATTGTGTCCGGTGCGCTTCGTCAGCTATCACAATGATATTTCTCCGGTCTGATAGTCTCGGGTAAACGTTTCCTTCTTCGGGCTGGAACTTCTGGATGGTGGTAAACACCACGCCACCTGACACGACATTTAGCAGCTCTTTCAAATGGTCCCTGTTTTCTGCCTGTACAGGTTCCTGTCTGAGAAGTTGCTTTGAAGCGGCAAAGGAATCAAAAAGCTGGTCGTCTAAATCGTTGCGGTCCGTGATCATCACTACTGTAGGGTTGTCCATAACCAGGACGATCTTACCGGTGTAAAAAACCATGGAAAGGGACTTACCGCTTCCCTGCGTGTGCCAGACCACGCCGCCTTTTCTGTCTCCAATGGGTTGTTTTTTCACTCCTGGTAAATCATAACTTTCTGGAGGATCATAATGTATTCCACAATTTTGCCAATCTTCCACCGCAGAATAACCAGATGCCCTGAGTGTCGATTCTACTGCCCGGTTAACAGCATAGTACTGATGATAGGTAGCGAGCTTCTTTACGGTTTGAATAGTAATAACGCCAGTGTCTTTGTCTTCTTTTTTTGATTTTTCAAACACAATGAAATGGCGGATAAGATCTAAGAGAGTTGTTTTATTCATCATCCCATTAATGAGAGTTTCCAGTTGACCAATTAAAGGCGAGGCTTTAACTTTGCCATCTGAACTTTTCCATGCCATAAAGCGGCTAAAACCTGCTGAAAGAGAACCTGATTTTGCCTCAAGACCATCTGAGATGACCATGAAACCATTATAGGCAAACAAAGACGGGATTGTCTGTTTGTACGTCTGGAACTGTCTGAAAGCAGACCTTACTGTTGCATTCTCATCGGCAGGATTTTTCAGCTCTATAACAACGAGGGGCAGGCCGTTAATAAAAAGGATGATGTCAGGGCGTTTGTTCACATTATTTTCTATGACAGTAAATTGATTGGTGACAAGGAATTCGTTATTTTCAGGATCGTTAAAATCTATCAGCCACACCAGATCGCCCCTGTCGGCTCCGTCTTTCTGATAGCTTACCTGTATGCCTTCGGTAAGCATCCTGTGAAATTCTTCGTTGTTGGCGATGAGTTCGGGCGAATTAAGGCGCTGTATCTGCTTGATGGCATCTTCTCTTGCGTCTGCTGGAATTGTGGGGTTGATTCGGCCGACGGCTTTGCGCAGGCGATCTAAGAGGAGGACATCTTCAAATCGGTTCCGTTCCGGAGTGGCGCTATCAGGGGCAATGTCGGGAGCATAGATGTACCTGTAGCCCTGTTTTTCGAGGAGTTCGATTGCTAACTCCTCTATGGCGGATTCGGTAATCTTATTTGTTGCCATCTTTTTTCCCCGTTATTTGCTGTATTTATTTTTCCATCTTCGACAGTATGTCGGAAATCCCGACACACTGAATATTTCTACATGCGTGATCGGTTAAGGAATCTAAAAGGCTTACTGCTTCTGTTTTTTGAATAT
>JACUTQ010000094.1 GCA_014859725.1 Methanosarcinales archaeon
ATCAACCCAAACAACCATGCCCATAACCAGCCTCTTCCATATTTTGCTGCCACATATGCACCACCGTTTATAAAATCGTCAATCAACAAGTTCAATTTATACAAACAGGTCACAATTTGTAGGATACTACCAAATTTTCGGAAGAGAAAAAGGGTATAAATGGTTATGATCAAAATAAATGATCATTGAATCAGAGCAAAAGGGAAAGGGTCATACATGAAACGTATTAGCTGGCAGGTCAAGTTCGGTATCTTATTAATTCTATTATCTGCATTATGGTATCTGTTCCATTATTTCATATTCCGTGACTGGCACCACATTTTCATCTACTTGATAGGGGATATTGCCTTTGTTCCCATCGAGGTGCTGCTGGTCACTCTAATAATACACCAATTGCTGAGTATTCGTGAGAAACGCAGCAGGCTGGAAAAATTAAATATGGTCATTGGTGCCTTTTTCAGTGAAGTGGGAACACAGCTCTTGACCTATTTATCTGATTTTGATCCCAAACTGGATGATATCAGGAAGCATCTTATCATGACCGATGATTGGTCTGAAAAAGAGTTCGAAAAGGTCAGCAAAATCATGAAAAATTATGATTATGATATTGAGATCCAGAAGATCGATCTCGAAGAACTGCGCATTTTCCTGATCAGTAAAAGAAGTTTCCTGGTACGAATGCTTGAAAATCCTGTATTATTAGAACACGAGTCATTTACAGAGCTATTAATGGCAACATTCCACCTGACAGAAGAGCTGGCAGCCAGGAAAAACGTCAGGGAGTTTCCTGAAACAGATATCAAACACTTATCAGGGGATATTAGAAGAGCATATATACTGTTTGTAGCGAGCTGGCTGGATTATATGAGTCATCTTAAGGACAATTATCCATATCTTTTCTCCCTTGCCATGAGAACCAATCCTTTTGATGAGGAAGCATCACCCATAGTACAATGAGAGCGGGAAATAATTGAATACAATGACGTTCAAACAATCAAAATCAGGATACGTAAATAATTATACAGGAGGTCTCAACAGTTACACCTGAAATTAAAATATATACACTTAGTACTTGTGTCTATTGCAAACGGTTTAAAAAATTTCTTAAAACCAACGGCTTTGATTTTAAATATGTGGATGTGGACACCCTGACAGGCAGTGAGAGGGAAGATGTCCTGCAGGAGGTAATGATGTTAAATCCAGGGATAAGTTTCCCAACAGCAGTAATAAATGGTAAAGTCATTGTGGGTTTTAATGAAACAGAGGTTATGAGGGCACTTGGATTATGACCGAAGAGACTGAAAATTTATGCCGGGAATTGAAAAAAATGGCTGATGAGGACGGGTATACTCTCCAGCCTGACAAAGAGATACTTGAAGACCTGCTAATCGGGCTTATTGAGAATGAAAAGCGATATGGATACCATGCATGTCCCTGCAGGCTGGCCTCAGGTGTGCTTGCCGAGGATATGGATATCATCTGTCCATGCGACTACCGGGACCCGGACCTGGAAGACTACGGGTGCTGCTACTGTACTCTGTACGTCAACGAGGACTGGATCAGCGGCATGAAACCTCACGACCCCATTCCCGAGCGGCGGCCCGTGAAAAAGATATTAGGAAAACAGGAGCAGGTGGATATGACAATAAAAGAGACCACCGATGAGATATCTGTGTGGCGGTGTACGGTATGCGGTTATCTGTGTGCAAGACATGAACCGCCTGAACAGTGTCCCATATGCAAAGCCAAAAAAGAACGCTTTGAGAAGTTCTCATTATAAGGATGTACGTCCCGACCGGGACTCGAACCCGGGTCTAAAGCTCCGCAAGCTTCAAGGATATCCACTACCCTATCGGGACATAAATTAAACAAGAACTTATCTGGCTTCCTAATACGGTCCAGGGATATTAAACCTTATCCAATGACTGTTTGAGAGCCTCGATATCTTTTTTCAAGTCTTTTATCTCGCTGCTGACCTGGATCAACAGATTACAGCGAAGCTCCTATTTCACGGGCTTGCTCAAGGGTTTTTGGATCATTCGATATCTCGCCCTTTTCATACGCTTTAGGCAGCAGAATGTTGGCAATATCCATTCCCAGATAATCCAGTGACAATTGGAACATCTTAACAACAGCTTCGCAGGCCTCAGGACCTTCTGCCGATGGTATGACCAGCAGTGCACGCTTTTTTTTTAGCTTTTCGGTCTCGCTGTACGGGAGCAGCCTGTCCATGAACAGCTTCATGGGGCCTGAAGGACCGTACCAGTACAGGGGTGTACCGAAGATAATTACATCAGCGCTCTCTATCTTTGGATAGAGGTCCAGCATATCATCATCTATGGAACATGCCCCGGTCCTGCAGTCGCGACAGTCTGTGCATGGTGATATATCCAGGTCGTACAGGCCCAGTTTCTCGTGCTGGTGACCTGCTGCACCACCTAATATCTCATTGATCAGTAAGTCGGTATTTCCACCCTTTCTGGGACTTGCCATTAATGCTAGAATTTTCATGTATCCATCTCCTTATGGTACTCACCAATGCTCTTGATTGTCAACTCACCTTTGCTCATAGCCTCGATAGCATCAGCTGCTGCCAGTGCCGCCTGGATAGTGGTAATGTACGGGACTGAATAGTCAACAGCCGCACGCCTGATCCGGCGGCCGTCCTTGCGGGTCATTTTGCCGGTTGGAGTATTGATGATCAGGCCCACATCATTGGTCCGCATCAGATCGATAACATTGGGGCTGCCATCGTGCACCTTTTTGGTGATGGTAGCCTTGAATCCCTTCTCTTTCAAAAACGCTGCGGTACCGCTGGTGGCAATAAGTTCCAGTCCTGCTTCTGACATCTTCCTGGCCACCTGTAACAGTTGAGGTTTATCCTCATTCCTGATAGACATGAACACCTTGCCTTTCAGGGGCAGCTGGTTGTCTGCAGCCAGTTCTGCCTTGAAAAAGGCCAGCCCGAAACTGTAATCCACGCCCATGACCTCGCCTGTGCTGCGCATCTCGGGACCCAATATAGGATCAGCCCCCGGGAGTTTATCAAAAGGCAGCAGCACCTCTTTCACAGACACATGCCTGGGCATGGGCTCGCTCTTGTACCCCTGCTCCTTCAGAGATACACCCATCATGGCCTTGGCAGCTATCTTGGCAAGGGGCAGGCCCACTGCCTTTGATACAAAGGGAATGGTCCGGCTGCTCCTGGGATTTGCTTCCAGTACATAGACCACGCCATCCTTGTAGGCCATCTGCATGTTCAATATACCTTTTACCCTTAATGCAAGTGCGATGCGTTTCACATAATCGCGCACTGTATCAAGCACGTAATTTCCCAGTGACTGAGGCGGAATAACGCATGCTGAATCCCCGCTGTGAATGCCCGCTTCTTCAATATGTTCCATAATGGCACCGATAAGCACGTCCTCGCCGTCGCATACTGCATCCACATCGATCTCCACGGCTCCTTCAAGAAAATCATCGATAAGTACCGGGTGCCGGGGCGAAATCCTTACAGCCTCCCGCATGTAGCGGTTCAGGTCGTTCTCGTCATACACGATCTCCATGGCTCTTCCTCCGAGCACATAGGAGGGCCGGACAAGCACCGGGTACCCGATATGTGCTGCCACGTCCATGGCCTGGGCTTCAGATATGGCATAACCTGCGTCTGGTTGTGGAATACCCATTTTTTGCAGCATCTTATTAAACCGCTCCCTGTCCTCTGCGATATCCATATCCTCGGGTGTGGTACCCAGGATAATGGTATTAAGGTCGGTCCTGCGTTCCAGCTCCTGCTTCAGCGGCAGTGCCAAATTCACTGAGGTCTGGCCGCCGAACTGCACCATTACACCCCAGGGTCTCTCCCTTTCGATCACATTCATCACGTCTTCCAGGGTCAGGGGCTCAAAGAACAGCTTATCTGAAGTATCATAATCTGTAGACACGGTCTCAGGATTATTATTGATGATATGGGTCTCTATCCCCTCTTCCCGCAATGCAGTCACAGCATGCACGGTACAGTAATCGAACTCTATACCCTGTCCGATGCGTATGGGACCGGCACCCAGTATGAGCACCTTTTTTCGATCAGTGGGTTCGACCTCGCACATCTCTTCGTAACAGGAATAATAATAGGGGGTTTCAGCAGCGAACTCGGCAGAACAGGTATCCACCATCTTGTATGTTGTAGTGATACCAAGACTGCGCCGCATATCATTGATATCTTCCCGTGTTTTTCCGGTAAGTTTGCCGATCTCCTTATCAGTTAACCCCATTTGTTTGGCAGCGCGAAGATTTTCATCATTCAATTCCCTGCTAACAGTATCTTCCATTTGAATGATATTCTGTATCTTTTGGATAAAGAAGGGGTCAATAGCTGTGATTTCTGATATTTCCTGGATGGTAAAACCAGTTCTCAGGGCATGATAGATTGCAAACAACCTCTCATGGGTAGCAGTTGTAAGCAGGTCTTCGATCTCATATGGGTTCCAGTCCCTGAACCCGAAATACATATCCACGTCAAGGCTGCGGATGGCCTTGTTCAAAGCTTCCTCTATAGTGCGCCCGATAGCCATAACCTCGCCAGTGCTTTTCATAGCAGTTGTCAGTGTCTTGTCAGCGGTCACGAACTTATCAAAAGGCCACCTGGGTATCTTGACCACAGTATAATCCACTGTAGGTTCAAAGGAAGCTGGGGTCTTCTTAGTAACATCATTTGGTATTTCATCCAGTGCCATACCTATCGCGATCTTAGCGGTCACCCTGGCTATGGGATATCCGGTAGCTTTACTGGCCAGTGCCGACGAGCGGCTCACCCGCGGGTTGACCTCCACGATCCGGTACTCGCCGTCCTTGACCGCAAACTGGATGTTGCAGCCGCCTTCGATGCCGAGACTCCTGATGATATTGATACTGGCACTGCGCAGCATCTGGTGGTCCCGGTCCGACAGGGTCTGGCTGGGTGTGACCACTATGCTATCGCCGGTATGGATACCCATGGGGTCAATGTTCTCCATATTGCATATCACAATGCAGGTATCATTGGCATCCCGCATCACTTCGTACTCGAACTCACCCCAGCCCAGTACACTCTCTTCTATCAGTACCTGGTTGATCCTGCTGCGTTTCAGACCTAATTCCGTGATTGAGACCAGTTCTTCTTTTGTCCTGGCTATCCCGCCCCCTGCTCCGCCCAATGTATATGCAGGCCTGATGATCAGGGGCAGGCCCAGTTCATCGATTAATTCCAATGCAGCTTCAATGGAGTTTACAGCCTTGCTTTGGGGGACAGGCTCGCCAATTCGCTGCATGGCCTGTTTGAACTGGTCCCTGTCCTCAGTCTCCTGTATTGCTTTAAGTGGTGTACCGTATAGGTACACGTTATATTTCTCAAGAACGCCCCTGTCTGCCAGTTCGCTCACAATGTTCAGCCCTGTCTGGCCCCCCAGCCCTGCGATCACGCCGTCGGGCCGCTCCTGTTCGATAATACGCTCAACGATCTCGGGTTTAATGGGCTCGATATACACCACATCTGCCATTTCCGGGTCGGTCATGATTGTGGCAGGATTGGAATTGATAAGGACCACGCTTATGCCTTCTTCTCTCAATGACCTGCACGCCTGGCTGCCGCTGAAATCGAATTCAGCCGCCTGCCCGATCATAATGGGGCCGCTGCCTATGAGTAGCACTTTCTTAATATCAGGATTTTTAGGCATTATTTCATCACCCGTTTTACAATGCTATCAAAAAACCATTTTTCAGTATCCCAGGGACCTGGGCTGGCTTCAGGATGGAACTGCACGCTCATGATATCCAGATAGTCATGGGCAAGCCCTTCCACAGTGTTATCATTAACATTCAGGTGTGTAAGGTGGGCATCTGCCGCATCCAGGGAGTCGGCTTCCACCGCGAATCCGTGGTTCTGGGATGTGATATATACCGTTCCCGTATTCATGTCCTTAACAGGTTGGTTAGCTCCCCTGTGCCCGAATTTCAGTTTATAGGTACTTGCCCCCAGTGCCAGGGAAATGATCTGGTTGCCGAAGCAGATGCCGTAGATGGGTACCTCACCCATCATATTCTTAACAATATCAATGGCGTCTGTAGCCTTTTCAGGATCGCCGGGTCCGTTTGACACAAACACTGCATCGGGTTTTAATTCAATGATCTGGTCTGGTTTTGTGCTGGCAGGCACTACAGTGATCTCAACACCGCGTTTCTGGAGGCTTTTGATCATATTGGCCTTGATCCCAAGGTCGATCACCACAAAATGGGGCATACCTTGTTTCGTGGGTTCGATATGGTAGGCCACCTTGCAGGTCACTTTATCGATCAGGTCTACCTGGTCAGATATCCTGGGATGCTGCATTGCACGACGTACTGCTTCCTCGCCGTCATCGCTGTCTGTGATCAAACACGCCCGCATGGCACCGGTATCCCTGGTCTTGATGGTCAGCATCCTGGTATCCACGCCTGCTATGCCTGGTCGCCCGTCATCTAACGCAAGATCAAAGATCGAACGTTTTGAAAGATGGTGGGATGGGTAGGGACACGCTTCCCTTACCACCAGTGCTTCTGCTTTTATGCCATCTGACTGGAAGGTCTCGCCGCTAACACCGTAATTGCCGATGAGGGGATAGGTGAACATCAAGATCTGGCCGGCATAGGAAGGGTCTGTGAGTGCCTCTTCGTAGCCGGTATATTGAGTTGAAAAAACGAGTTCCCCGCATGCAGCAGCCCCGGCGGCACCAAAACCAACACCCTTTACAACTGTGCCGTCTTCTAGTCCTAGTACTGCTCTCATACTAGGTGGGATACATGGAATGTATGGGTTAAATAGGTTGTTGTATTCCCCCTTCTAAAAATAACATTTGTTATTTTATCTTATTTATCTCAGATGATATCATTTCAATAATATCCTTTTCTTCTTCCATATCCCTTGCTTTTTGGAGAGCTATTTCAAGCTGGCTGCGGCCTTCCTCCTTTTTAGCTGTTCTTACATAGAGACATCCCAGATTAAAATTAGGTTCGAAATCTTCAGGGAACTTTTCTATTACATCCAGATATATTTTTTCAGCAATATCATAGGATTTTTCTTTTTCCATTTCTTTTGCAGTATCCAGCATATCGTAGAAATCGTATTCAACAAAATCTTCAGCTATACCACTGAAAAAGTCTTCAAGTATAGAAATATCCAATTCGTCTTTGCTTACTTTTTCAAAAAGATCACTCATATCCTCTTTTGTGATTACGCCTTTATCGATCAATGCCAGATATAATAACATTAAAGGCATCTCAAAAGACGGCTTATCCTCTTCTTCATTTAAACCGAAGTTCCTGGATAAGAAACTCGAAACTGCTATATTAACAAGATCGGAAAAAGAAGCAAAATCGCCATCTTCTACAAGATCGGTTATTTCCCTGTGCAAATAGGGTGATATACGTATTTTCTCTGTAACCATTGATTTTCCCATAAATATCATTCTTCCTTTGAATTTATTTCTCTATCATACGCTTTTGAAAGCGCCTTTTTAACAGCAAATCACAATAAACATCCATTACATCCTTTTTATTGATGGCCATTGATGTACTCATCTCCTCATCACTCATTTCTTCAAATTCAATGCCGAGTTCTTCAATAGCTTCCGGTAACATACTATCTACCTTCGCCTCAGGCAGACCGGTCAGGCAAATGACTTTTCTGAGTACTTCCAGATACGGAATGCCACCTGTTTCATCAAGCTCAAAAACTACCTCTGCCGCCCGAAGAACCTGTTCTTCTTCAGATGGCAAATGCCGGATAAGCGTTTTTAATTTATCCAGAACGGCATTTTTTCCCATTTTCTTCTTGAGTTTTTGATACTTGAAAATGAGGTCATAAATACGATTTTTTTTATTTTCTGTCAGCTGCTTTAATCTTCCGCGAAATTGCATATTTACTATGACAATTTTGTATTATAAAAATTTAGCTATTATGCACATTTCAATGTAAACAAAATCCACCCTTCTGATGGTACTGAACAAGTACTGCAACTGCTATAGGTTGTATTGTTCGGAGATACTGCGAATCAGTCTACCGTATAAATTCTCTTCATGTCAGGTTTCTCTGTGCAATAGTAATGAACCCAAATGTAAAGATGAGTGAACAGGGCAGACAACAGGGCGGCCCTGGATGCATACACAAGCCCGGGTATCCAGATTATTGCAACTCCGAACAGATACATCCCATTATTGACATACCTGTATATTCCTTCTTTTACCAGCAGCCTGTCGCCATAAGAAGAATCAAAATGGTCAATGCCCAATGCACGTTTTATCTTAAAATATTTGCCTACCGAATAAAAGAGATAAACAGCCAATATGGCAATAATCACTGCAATGAAGTTTAATAAAAACTGGTCAAAATAAAAGGAATTCCGGCTGGAAATAGCTAAGATGACCACGAAACAAATTCTCATAAAAGCCAATGTGAAAAACCCGATTGCATAATAGGTAAATCCCCGGGCACCAAATAATCTCGTGACCAGGGAATAGTGCAGTTGAGTCCTCCAGCAGAACCACACATAAATCTGGTGTATTATTGGGAAGGCAATTGAAAGATAGAACCAGGTTATTGTGTTGATACCATAATACTGACCCGCGAAAAAAGTTCCTGTTCTGCTGACAAGATATGTTAAAATCAATAGGATTATGAGGAGCAGATAATGTAACATTGTAATGATATTATTTTATTTTCTATCTGCGTTCAACAACAATATTACTCTTAACTA
>JACUTQ010000095.1 GCA_014859725.1 Methanosarcinales archaeon
ACCATTACTAGAGATTAGGAGGTTTATATGGAAAAGCAAAAAAATATGTATACACCAAAAAACGAGGACAAAACGGAAGACGCAATGGAAATTTCAAGTTTTAAGAATGCTCAAGAAATGCCTACTCAATATGTGAATTTTTTCGGTTGTAAAGCAAGCTGGTTAGAAGATGACATGGAGTAAATCTATCTAAAAAGGCCACAGATGTCACAGTGTGACATCCTCGTGGCCTTTTTGATGTTTCATCAGAAGCGAATAGCCCCTACCAAGCAATTCCATATAAACGATATTCTCTAAGGTTTGATTGATATCTCGCATATTATTTCCAAACACTGATTCGCGAATTCCATGATCTGAAATGTAAATAGTTGCCCCAGTTTTATCAGCCAACTCCATTGAACCTAATTATATATTTTTTTGCTTGACCAATGAAGGGAAAATATCAATATGATTTCCATTTTCTTTACCATTCATGAACAATACTGAAATGAAACTCAAAAGTGCTGAAACCAATACGAGAATCATCGCAATTTTAAAAACCTCTTCACTACTGTATGCTGATGCGTTCAATCTTTTGATCAGATAGCCCATGCTTAGTGATATGATCCCGCTTCCGACAAATTCACCTATGTTCACTACTGAAATAGCGATACCTGTATATTTAAGAGGATTTACATTTTTCACATTAGAGAAAACAAGGATATGGCAAATCATGAATATACCCATTAAAAAGAATATAACTGACCATTGGTTAACTGGTGGCTGCCCCTTAAAAATAACCAGGATATATAGCCACAGCAAGGCATAACCAGAACTTGCGAAGATCAAAATTTTCTTTATTTCTCCACCAAGTAAATCTGAAACTTTTCCAACGATTGGAGCTCCAACGATAAACCCATAGGTTATAAAGGAAAGATAATAGGCTGCTCTTTCACCATTCATATGATAAACCGTTTTGAGATACCCGTTGCCCCAGAGTCCAAGAACTGCTGTTAATGAACCCACAAAGAATACCATTATAAAAAAGTTGGGATAATTTTTTTTATTGGTTAAAACAAATTTCACGCCTTCTCTGATATTGATTCTACTACCACGACCACTTTGTGGCTGCTCTTTTACAAACAGAAAAATTGCTATGGATAAAATTACGGTTATAATGCCAAGAATCACAAAGGTATCTCGCCATCCGAAATTGAGCGCTATATATGTTAAGGGGATGGTCGCAAAAAAAGCACCGAAGTTTCCAAAAAGCGATGTCAATCCTGATAATGTGGAATACATATTTTTTGGAAACAATGTTGCTTGCAACTTCATAATAGAAACAATAATCACAGATGTCCCTATACCAACCAGCAATCTAGCAAAATAGGTTAAATAGATCAAATGTGAAAATCCAAAGATAAATGAGCCGACTGCTGTAACAGCCATCCCTATTGTACATATTTTTCTGACACCGATGGTGTCGACCATAATGCCAACAGGGAGTTGCATCAAAGCATAACCATAGAAAGTCATTGCAGCCAGATTGGCAATCTGAACACTATCAAGATTCAAATCAAGCATCAACTGATCTGCAACAGAACCAATTGCCAATCTATGAAAAAATACAATTACAAAACCAAAGACCAAGATTCCCCATGAAACCCAACGATTAATTTTCAATATATTTAACTCCTAATATTTTTTTGTTGATCTGATTTCACTGATGTCACGCATGTACCCGTTGATAAATACACTCGCATCTATGTTGTATGCAACACTGTCAAATCCTTTTGCAAATGCATCTTTTGTAGCCTCAACACTGCCAGCATATATAATTGCAGGCTTATTTGCTTTTTTGCAGGCATTTAGTATGCGCTCAATCGCTTCAAGGAATCTTGGATGATCAAACTGAACTGGAACGCCTAACGAAATCGACAAGTCAAATGGTCCAACAAATATACCATCAATGCCATCAAGCTGAACCACTTCCTCAATGATTTCAAGTGCACCCACAGTTTCACATTGCGGTAGAACCAATATTTCTTCGTTGCATTTTTTCATGAAAGTTTCAATACCTGCACTAATGTTCTCGTCGTATCCGTAATTGTTAGAACGTACACCTGCAAAACCTCTGTTCCCTAATGGTTTATATTTTGCAAGTGAAACAACCCTTTTAAAATCCTCTATAGTATTCAGCATCGGGACAATAATGCCTTTTGCACCCTGGTCCAGACAGCGCTGAATTTCTTTGTGATCTGTATTCGCAACACGCACAAACGGTGTAATCCCAGCAAGCTCCGCACCGCGAATTAAGCCAATCATATTCTCGGTATCATAAGGTCCATGTTCTGTATCTATAATCACATAATCAAGCCCGAACTCACCCATACACTCTATATGACTCTGTGTTGCCATCACTAAAAAATCGCCCAATTTTTTCATGGATTCCTCAATCACATGTTCATTGATTCCTGCAAAGGATAAGCGCAAATACTGACTGCCGTCAAGTCCTCGAGGCAGTCCAACCCAAATATAATGACGTCATATTTTTCTGCTAGTAAAGCCATCTGTTTTCTCTTCTGTGCTGACATGGAAATTCCTGTAGGATTCTGAAATGTGGGCATTGTATATATAATTTTCGGATGATACTTATTTATTTTTGCTTCAAGATCCTCCATATTCAAACCATCCGCATCCATAGCACAAGATTGGCACTTAACCTCAAAACTATCAAACAACATCTTTGCGTGGACGAATGTTGGTGATTCCACAAGAACCACATCACCCGGATCAAGATACAATTTGCACACAAGATATAGGGCTTGAATGCCACCTGCAGTAATCATTATCTCATCCATATTCGCTTTAATTCCATTTGGAATCAAAAGGTTTTCTTGCACCGCTTTTCTCAAAGTTGTGAGTCCAATGGTCGCTCCGTAAGAAAATGCTTGCATCGCTTTTTCTTCATTGCTCAGGACTGACAGTGTTTTTACCTCTACCAATAGTTTACTTCATCGAGCAATTATTTGCCATTGTATTTCGAATAACTTTTGGGATCCACCAAACGAAAAAAGACCGCCAAAGGCGATCCATTTCATTGGTGGAGATGGAGCAGCACCGTCCGTATACACGTCCAATCTGGTGCGGCCTGTTGCAAGCGTTACACGGTGTTATGTTTATGATGAATTTTACAAAATCTATAAATCGTCACAGAATCAAACAATTTTGCTTAGTATTCTTCTAATTTTAGGCAACTCCATTGATATAACATTCCAAACAATACTCATGTCAATGCTGTCATAATCATGTATTAGAACATCTCTTATTCCTGCCATTTTCCTCCAAGGTACTGTATCATATTTCTCCTTGAAATCATCTGAAATTCTTTTGGCGATTTCACCTATGATCTCAATATTTCTCATGACGGCATCTTGTATGATTATTGTTTCGTAAAAGACATCTCGTCCTTCAACGGTATAATCTTGAATTTTATTAATTGCATCCAATATTTGATTAACATAAGTTTGATCTCTATTCATATGAGTACTGCACTCCTTTTGATACTATTACCAATCTCATTATCTTTGAGTCCATTCTCTGAAACTACATCTACCCTTTTATTCAATAGACTTTCAAGTTCCAACTTAATCTCAACAAGATCAAAAAGAGTCGCATCGTCCCTAAACTTTACCAATATATCGATGTCACTTTGATCTGTTGCATTACCAGTCACAGTAGATCCAAATACCTTAACCTGGCTACCTTTATTTTTTTCAACGATTTTATAAATATCTTCTTTTTTATTCAACAATTCGTCGATAAGCATCAATATCACTCCTATCTACCTGTTTTCAAGTGATTTCTTATACTATAATTATACAATAATAAAACAGCAGTGTCACTTCAAATGGGAGAAGAGCATCCACTGTATAAAAACATTTCAGTTCCGTTCGAACAACAAGAGTGAGATTTTTGCGCATTCAGAAGAATCTATATTAATATTGCACTTATCACACCATCTCCACCAGGATCGCTCCGTTCCTGCAATATCCAATCACAACAGCATGGGGAGTCGAGCAGCCACTACGTGTTTGTGGTTCGACTCCCAGCTCTGCCGGTAAAAGGAAAGACCCATGCGTTTGCATGAGCCTTTCCTTTTATTGGTGGAGATACTTGAGTGCCAATTCTTTTTGCCTAATCAAAACCTCAGAAAGAGGCGCATCTACATCATTAACAAAGGTATAATATGTCGGGTCATCTATAGCAGTAACCCATCCGATTTTGGCACCTCCTAAATCATAGTGGTCTAACGGATCGACCTCATTACTTTCAATCAGGAACTTGATACCGCTATTCGTATACACAGTTAGGAACGTTATCTCAGGATCTAAATAAGATACTTCGAATGTCCCCATGAAATCCTCAAATAGAATCAAATCCGTCTTGAGAACAGCTATTTCAACAACATCGGCAATAAGGCTGACGTAAGACTTACCTTGAATCAACACAGTACCGCTGATTATACCATCTGAGGCTCCTGTATCTAGTACATTGTCTTCACCCCAGGAACCCAAACGAGATTTGCCCAAAAAGTTAAAATTTGAATTCGTTATTATAAGATTGTCAGCACTCTCGATGTATTCAAAAGCACTTGTAATTGAAAACTGACAGCCTGAGATATCAATGGTCCCAATACTTCCGAAACCGCTGCTGCCGAAACCTCGGCCATCGGTATCCACTGTTACCACCGAGTCAATGAAACTCCAGTTCGACATTTCATATTTTCCATTGTGAAATGCAGCTGGAAATCTGCCCCAGTTATCACTAATTCCGTCTATCTGTGTAATTCTCATATTGATTGTCAGGTTGAGGTTTCTGATGGTGGCATCTCCGCCGCAAATTAGCGCGCTCGCTCCAGCCTCAGTACTGAGACTCAATGTCGCTTCAGTGTCACTACTTATGAGTACAATATCTCTTTCGCTTTCTATAGGAGCGAAGGAATACCGGTAACCACCAGAATCGTATGCACCGTAATTATAAAAAGAGCTTTTGTCTGAAAAAGTAACTGTAATAGCTTCGCTACCATCTTCACCTTCTATATAAATCAAATGATCATTATCGGTCCATAGCGTCAGGCCTTTAAAACAAACGTCTGTGACTTCTTTTGTAATAAAGATACGCACGACATCAGGTAAATTCCAGGATTCACCGCTGATATCAGGGATACCGCTTACAGTAAGTCCATTTCCTGTTATGGTAAGCGTAGGAACGTACACATTGTAATAATTCATTTCCATAGTGTATGTGTATCCAGAGATTGTACCCATGTTTATATCCTCGGTTGTCGTTCCATCAGAAATTTTGAGCCCTGTAGGCAACTCTACTTCATACTGCCTTGAATATTTCGCTGTATATGCAGCATTACCAGTAACGGGAACAATATCTGGTTCCCAACCGATAAAGGTATAAGTATAAATAGAGTCTGCTGCTTTCGTCGGTTCCGGTATTCCCGTTATTACATAGCCGTATGAGCAGGTAATCGTGATGATGCTCTCACCTTCTGGGAAGTCGATGTCGGGATTTTCTGGGAATACGCCTCCGTTTGCGTCAAAGGTGACAGTGTACGTCTTTTCTGTGAGGACTCCGTAAACAGCGGTATATGTCATATCGCCAGTAACTGTGTATGTCGCCCCTGGTAGATGAATGACGCCTAACTGATCCCTCCAGCCTGTAAAAACGTAAGTGTTGTAATCGTCTTCATCCCTTACGAATGAATCTTCCCCAAACAAACTGGCTGTGGTCCCATATATGAAGTCATTAATAGTATAAGTCTTTTGACCAGTGGACTTGTAATAGCCCTCTCCTCCGTCAAAAGTGATGGTGTAGTTGCGTATTTCATAGCTCCATATAGCGGTATATTCAACTGTAACACCAACTCTATCAATTATATCAATTTCAACTGGACCCCAGCTGGTGAAGGTGTAAACACGATCATCAGTATAGACAGGCTCAAATGTATTGTTTGCATCGATGTAAGCTTTCGCCACCTCAGCATATTCACCATAGGTTGACATAATGGTATGGGTCTTACCTCCAGTGCTCAGCTCGCCATACGGGGTGGTGAACTTAATCGTATAGAGAATAGGAAACGGCGTAAATAGTGCTGTAATTGTCATATCACCGGTCACTGTAAAGTTATCGCCACTGTCCCACCCGCTGAAGTTATAATAGTAGTCTTCGTCAGAGTCCTTTGTCGGAGTAAACCAAACGTAGTCCGAAGCATTATATGTGCCAACTGGTAATAACACTGTGAAGGAGATATCTGATCCATTTAGAAATGTCACCTTAAACTCCCTACTATAGACAGGTCTTACCGTCCAACCTTCATACACACCGGGATTGGTCCATTTATCCCACTTGACGAATTCTCTACCTCCTTTTGAAACTTCCCAGTGCATGAATTTATTTGCGTCTCCATCTGGATGTTCAGGGCTTGTGCTTAAAATATCGGGCAAATTGCCTATGTTGACCGTAACCCTACCAACTGGTATTCCATTATGATCTTGCATGGTAACATCAAAGGTCTTTACCTTCATGACAGCAGTGAAAGTCATATCACTACCAGCAATCGGAGGATTCTTCGGATCGTAATCCACTATTCCGTCACCATTCGTATCCCACCCAAGCATTTCACAACCATTGTAAGCGAACCAGTATGAGCTAGGAATTACAATTGATCCACCAAACCTATAGCTGTTGGTCCAAGTCGATGTACCATATTTAACGGTCCTTCCCATTACAATATATTCCATTGCAGGGTATCTGATGGTGACTGTACAGTTCTCTCTCTGCTGATACTCAGCTTCATAACGTGCAAGAGATAAGAAATTGAAGGACTTTCCATTATATGTTCCTTGGTAATAGGCGTTATAACAATCGGTTAATGTTCCGGATATGCTATACAGCGATTTTGTCGTATCAAGGCCCACGAAAACATTGTCGTTTCCGTATCTCAAGGCAGCCTCCATGGGTATGACCTCGTTAAAATAATAATTACCACGAGTATATCCCCAATAGCCTGAGGCCACAAACCATTCTTTGAATCCCATTTCAGGCGTACTATTGTATTTTGCAGGGGGTACTGGCTTTTCTCCGCTGTTCAGCGGATAAACCTCGAAATGCCATTCACCGTCATAATAGGTGATGTAAGAGATTAAGCGCTGGTACGGAGTCATGTTGATTTTGTATATAGTGTCACGAATAATTGGCACGTTGAAATCATTATCATACCCGGTGATCTTATGGCTCTGCATATATGAAGACAAATCAATAGAACCCGGTATTTCAGCTAGCAGAACTGTTCTTTCATACAGCACGGTTTCTTTTCCGTCAATGTTGACAACATAGGTCGCTTTGGCTGTGTCAATACCAGAAAATTGAGAAGCGTCTATGCTTGAGTCAATCCAGGTAAGTTTGACCGTCTTTGGCGTTTCTATAGCATAAGGTTGTCCGTTGATATCGAAATATATCTCCCGTGGCCCCGTGAAGGTAAGTGCACTGCCGTTGTAATAAATGTATGCAGTTACATCAAGGCGTTTGATATTCGATCCCAAAAGTGTTTTGTTTATATTGATCGCATTATTCTCAGTGGATAGGTAAGGTGAAGAATACCCTACTGCAAATTTTGACGGATCGGCGAAACTGCCCGTGACCTTTTCCCCTGTCTTAAGGTCGATGAACTCAGCAGCCAGCAGTCCGTTGGAGCTGTTCAGTTGTAGAGACTCAGTATTCATCAGTATGTGCGTCTCATTGTTCAGAAATTTTGACAGGACATACCTATCCCCTACAGATAATAACGGGAACTTGAGATCGAGCACCGTTAATCCGGCTCTGGCGCTGAACGTTTTCGATTCAACGAAAAGTTCCGTTTCCAGATATAATCCGAGTTCCATATATATCGCACCATCGAGAGTGATTCCTTTTTTCCCACTGTAAATATAGTCATTTGGATATGTTTTTCTTATTGTTGCGTGTGCAAATCCATATAAGTCTATATATGCTCCGAACTCAAGAGAGGTGCCCAATTTGCCCAGATCTTCCAGTCCAAAGAAAGATATGGTCATCGTCCCTTTTAGACCGGTCTTGAAGCCCACGTAGCCCGCGGCGTAGATGTCGATTGCATAGCGGTTGTTGCCAAACAGTTCGTGGTCGTAAGTTACAAGGTAACCTTCCCTCGAGTTGCCTGCTATGCCTATCTGCCGGGCGGTTAAAAGAGTTGTTTCAGACGAAATACCCGCAGCAAAATTGGCTTTTATAACAAAATCCAGTTTTATATGGAATTCAGCAATCGGGAGTTCAGGAATTATTTTTACAGGGATATCAATTATATTTGCCTCTACAAGGTCAATGTAATCCCCCTTATCACCAAGCACCTTTTTAAGGATTTCAGCTGGATCATCATCCTCACTTTCAGCATTTCCCTGCAACAGCTTATTGATTTCCTTCGTCACGTCAATATTATATGCGTATTCCGGCGATTGATTTACAGATTTAACCAGTACGGTCATAAATATATCGGTCTGGGAATACAAATTAATCGCATAATCAAAATCGAAATTATCCATTCCTTTTATATTTCCCCC
>JACUTQ010000096.1 GCA_014859725.1 Methanosarcinales archaeon
GGACCTTTCTTTTTATTAACTCTTCCTGATTTTCCCGATTTGCATTGAAATTTTTCTTATATACTTTGAATGCCTGGGGATTTGTTTGTTCCCATTCTTTTATTGAATCTGGTAGTTCCATTTCGGTTGTCATATTTTGTTTCACTCCTTATCTGTGTTACTTATATTAAATTTTGTAACAATTTGTGTTACGCAATTTCTAATTTGTATTACTAATATAAAATGGTTTCTGTTCCATACTACTGCAAATTGTACAGTTCCAGACTTGATAGAAATGTTTATAATTAATAAACATTATAGTAATATTTTATTTCAAATATTTATGAGGTTTTTCTTTGCTGGCTGATGAAATACAAATCCAATTAATTATCAACAGGATTACCGAATTGGAGAGACGCATTGCTGTTCTGGAAGGAAAAAAACATACGGATGAACAAAAGGAAGTTTCCAAGGAGACCTCCCGGCCGTCCGAGAACCTGGGATTTAAGATATTCGGTAGTATAGGTTTCATATTCATCTTGCTCGGTCTTTTCTACCTTTACCGGTACGCTGTTGAACAGGGATGGATTGGGATTCTCGAACGTGTTGTCCTGGGCATCATCTTCTCATTGGCAGTCCTGATTGCAGGGGAAGTCTTCAGGAGGAAGGAATATCTCAGGTTCTCACATCTCATTACCGGAGGCGGGATTGCGCTTCTCTATTTCACAATATATTCAACATACCACTTCAAAGAATTTCGAGAAGCTCTGGACATGAGCCTTGGTATGAATACTGTTTTAGTTGTTTGATCTTTAGAAGGATTATTGGATGCGAATCTGATTTATTGGTATAAAAAACGAACCTGATATAAGTGTTTAATAACATTAAGATTAAGTTGTAAGTGATATTTAGAATATTAATATTTATTATCCTTTCAGGAGAATCAAAATGCCAGAAGAATTCATTATTGCTGAAGATCTCGATCTTGCATGGAGTAATTTTGATCCTTTTTATCCTCTTCCTGCTAATAGCCCATTCCATGTGGAAAGAGAAGGAAGGCCGTTGGGTAAATTAAAAAGGGCACTCCTTCGCCGTCATAGATTAGCACCCAAATACTTTTTTTCAGGCCATCGTGGTTGTGGTAAGTCCACTGAACTCAATATACTTGCTGATGATGGTGAGATACGGAATAATTTTTTCATTGTAAAATATTCTGTAAAAGACGTTTGTGATGTTAATAACCTGAATTATGTTGACGTACTTTTTTCAATAGGTGCCGAATTATACTTGCAGTATATTGAAGCTGGTAAAAAGCTTGAAACCGGACTAATTGAACAACTTGAAGCATGGAAGGGAGTTATAGAAAAAACCACTGAGAAACAGATTTCCATTGAAACTTCTGTTGAAGGTGGACTGAAAACATTTTTCCTCTCGGTCCTTGCAAAAATAAAAGCTGAGGATACATCAAGAGATATTATTAGAAAAACAATTGAACCTAAACTTTCTGAACTGATAGACAAAATAAATCTTATCATTGCAAATATTGAAAGCAATGAAAAAAAGAAAGTACTGGTCCTCATCGATGATCTGGATAAACCACGATTGGAACAGGCTAAGGAAATATTTTATGATAATCAGACTGCTATTACTCAACCGGCATGCTATATTGTTTATACTGTACCAATATCCATATTCTTTGCCCAGGAGTTTATAGCAATTAGGGAATCAAAGTTTTTCTTACCCAATGTAAAACTCCATCACAAGAATGATAGGAACAGTAAGTATGGTGCAGGTTATGAGCTGATGAGATTGTTTGTTTTTCACAGAATGAAAAAGGACCTGATAGAGCCTGACTCACTCGATCTGGCTATTAGAATGGGCGCAGGTGTGTTCAGGGAAACCGCACGTATCATGCAGATTGCCGCCGACAGTGCAATAGAAAATGAAAGGCATCAAATAATTGAAGACGATGTTAAAAGAGGGGAACGAGAGATCAGAAGTGATTTCAGGCGGATATTAAAATCTGATGACTATACGACCCTTAAAGAAATATGTAAGGATAATGAAATCCACGGGATTGAAAAAATCGGGCATCTATTGCACAACCTGAGTGTTCTGGAATATATGAACGATGAGACCTGGTGCGATATTCATCCTACACTTGTTGAACTTGTAGAGAATGACTGAAATAAAAGATCCTCTCGAGACGCGCGTTTCAAGACTTGCCAATTATTTAATTCGCGCGCATAAATATAACAAGGCATCCATTCTTTTTGCACTGTATCTAAGTGAATATGTGCGTATTGATGTTGAGAAAGAGATTAAGAAACTACTGAATGAACAGGGACTTGAAGCAATTAGTGTTGATGCGGGAGAACATAAGGACCTGCCATCTTTTTTTTCTTTAAAAAATTCTGACCATACTGTTTTTTTTGTGCAGAATATGGAAAAAGGATTTCCTGAAGCCCTTAAATATTTGAATTTCAAAAGGGAGGAAATTGTTGAATATAAAGTGAAAGCAGTATTCTGGGTAACAGACAAAGAACTTACCTGCATTGACAATGAGGCGCCTGATTTCTTTGCCTTCAGGAACAGGGTCGTGGAATTTGTTGAAGTGCCATTGGCAGAAGAACACAGACCCGCTCTCACTGAATTTGCAATGGAAACTGATTATAGGTATTTTGATGAGATAAAACACAGTATAGAGTTAAAAGAAACTCTGCTTTCAGAGCTTTCCAAAGATGATGAAATAAGCGGGTATCTTCTGAATTCGCTTGGGATTTTATATTTACAAATAAGTTTGTATAAGAAAGCAATCGAATACCTTGAACAGGCGCTGGTGATCGCACAGGAGATAGGGGATCGACGGGGAGAAGGAAACCGACTCGGAAACCTGGGAAATGCATACCGCAATCTGGGGCAGGTAGAAAAGGCCATTGAATATTACCAAAAGGCGCTCGTGATAGATCTGGAAATAGGGAATCGACGCGGAGAAGGAATCTGGCTCGGAAACCTGGGAAATGCATACAGAAATCTGGGGCAGGTAGAAAAGGCCATAGAGTACTATCAAAAGGCGCTCGTGATAGATCTGGAAATAGGGAATAGACGCGGAGAAGGAAACCGGCTTGGAAACCTGGGAAATGCGTACAGTTATCTGGGGCAGGTAGAAAAGGCCATAGAGTACTATGAAAAAGCTCTTGAAATTGGAAAAGAGATAAAAGATCCAAGAATGATCAATTTCTGTGAGGAAAATCTCAAATCATTACGATCTTGAAAAATCTGATGTAGTGTCTATATCAATTCCTTTATCTTTACAGCCACATCCTCAGGACTCTCAGCCACCGCCACCCCAGCCCCCTCCAGCGCCTGTATCTTCTCCTTTGCAGTCCCACCGCCACCGCTGATTATAGCACCGGCATGCCCCATGGTCTTCCCGGGTGGAGCGCTGATCCCTACCACATAACCCACAACAGGCTTGGTGATATGCTCCCTGATATATTTAGCAGCTTCCTGCTCGGCCGTACCCCCGATCTCACCGATCAGAACAATAGCCGAAGTATCAGGATCGTTCTGGAACATTTCAAGTGTATCAATGAACGAAGTTCCGATAAGTGGGTCGCCACCTATACCCACGCAGGTGGACTGTCCAATTCCGTTCTTGCTTAATGCATCCACAACCTCATACGTAAGGGTGCCGCTGCGTGATACAACTCCCACACGACCTGGCACAAAGATCGAATCTGGCATGATACCCACCCTGGCCTGGCCTGGTGAAGTAATTCCAGGACAATTGGGGCCGACCAGCCTCATATCATTACCCTCGTTACTTCGAAATACCCTGACCATATCTTTTACCGGTATTCCTTCTGTTATACACACAATAAGTTCAATACCAGAATCTTCCGCCTCGAGGATGGCACTGGCTGCAAAGGGAGGGGGAACAAAAATAATTGAGGTGTTTGCTTCAGTTGAATCCACGCATTCCTGTACAGTGTTGAAAACTGGCACTCCTTCCACGGTACGACCGCCTTTGCCTGGAGTGACACCACCTACAATTCGGGTGCCGGCCTGCAGCATAAGCCTGGTCTCAAACGTACCCACATGACCGGTAATTCCCTGTACGATCAGCCGTGTATTTTTATCCACAAATATACTCATGATGCCATCTCCACTGCGATCCTGGCTGCATCTGCTGTACTTTGTGCCACTGTTACATTGGCACCTTCAAGTATCTCCCAGCCCTTTTCCTGATTGGTCCCTGTCAGTCTGACGACCACAGGAATATCCAGTTCCTGCAGATTATTTTTAATACCTTCAGCGATCTCATCACACAGGGTAAGGCCACCGAACATGTTTATGAGCAGCACTTTTGTATTTGGGTTGGATGCGGTGATCGCCACAGCCCGCCCCACATGGAAAGCGTCGGCCCCGCCGCGCACGTCCATGAAATTGGCAGCCTTCCCGCCTGATTGGGTGATCATGTCAAGGGTGGCAAGGGCCAGTCCTGCGCCGTTCACGATGCAGCCGATGCTTCCCTCTAAAGCCACATAACTCATACCCAGCTTTTTAGCTTCCACTTCCAACGGTTCAAGGTCATCCAGGTTCTTCTCGTAGAGGTCCTGCATGGCTTTCTGGCGGAACAGGGCATTGTCATCCACATTTATCTTGGCATCCAGTGCTATTAAAGATCCATCCTGTGTTAATACTAACGGGTTTATCTCGACCAGCGTGCAGTCCAGTTCATCATAGATGAGATAAAGGTTTTTTACTACAGTTGAAAGTAAAGCTGAATCAAGGTCAAGCTGCCTGGCAATGCGCAATAATTGATCAGGTTCGGGGCCTGAAGATGGATCAATGGATTCCTTATGGATCAGATGGGGTGATGTCCTGGCCACTTCTTCAATATCCACACCCCCGCTGGCGCTGGCTATTAACAAAGGCCGCCTGGAATTCCTGTCAAACGCAATGGATAGATAGAACTCCTGCTTGATGTCCACCTTCTGCTCCACAAGTACCTTTTTCACAGGCAGGCCCTTAATAGTAAGACCCATTATTCGGGTAGCAATCTCTCCTGCATTCTCTGGCGTTGCGATGGCAATGCCACCTGCTTTGCCCCTGCCTCCTACCAGGACCTGGGCTTTTATTGCTGCACTGTTAAAATCATGAACAGCTTTTTCTGCCTCTTCAGGTGTTGTGCATAACACCCCTTCCGATGTAGGTATGTTATATTGCCTGAAAATTTCCTTAGATTGATATTCGTGAAGTTTCATCCAATTCCCACCTTTTTGTGTTATCTTTGTAAACATTACATATTTAACTGCCGAAAGAGTGTATCTCAATATACATGTATAATCATTATAAATAAACACAACATTTATATATCATTAACAATAATGATTGTTCGGTGATTCAAATGGAAACCAAAATCAAACCAGAACTTGCACTGAAGAGGAAAGTCTGCGATTCATGCGGTGAGAAAAAATTCGAACTTGCCCCTGAAATCCAGGTACTGCACAAATACATCTGTATGGATTGCTTGACATAATTTTCGATTTTATCCCTCCCTCCCCTTTTTTTTTCTTATTTTTTTAATTTTGGCTTCAGCCATAGCAAGGATAATATACTGGAAAAACTCCATCTAAATATAAAAAAATAGGGAGTTGAACCACCAGTATGAACAGTAATATTCCAATAAAAGTAATAATTATGGGGGCAGCGGGACGGGATTTCCACAATTTCAATGTTTATTTCAGGGATAATCCTATGTATCAGGTCACTGCGTTCACAGCCACTCAGATCCCAAATATCGAGGAAAGGAGATATCCAGCTGCTCTGTCAGGCGAATTGTATCCGGACGGGATACAGATATACCCGGAAAAAGACCTTGTCGAGTTAATACATGCACATTCCGTTGATCTGGTAGTGTTCGCATACAGTGATGTACAATACCAGTACGTCATGTCAAAAGGTGCAGTGGTAAATGCTGCAGGAGCTGATTTTACCATGCTGGGCCCTGATTCGACAATGTTGAAGAGCAGCAAGCCTATAATAGCTGTATGTGCGGTACGTACAGGCAGCGGCAAGACCTCAGTTAGCAAAAAGATCTGCCAGATCCTGAGGCATCAGGGTAAGAAAATAGCTGTTGTCAGGCATCCCATGCCATACGGGGACCTGGTAAAGCAGGCAGTACAGCGTTTTTCATCATACGAAGACCTGGATGAAATGGACACCACCATCGAGGAAAGGGAGGAATACGAGACCCATATCAATGCAGGCTGCACGTTATTTGCAGGTGTGGATTATGAGAAGATACTGCGATCTGCTGAATCTGAAGCCGATATCGTGGTATGGGACGGGGGTAACAATGATTTTTCCTTCTTCAAACCCGACCTGAACATTGTAGTGGCCGACCCCCACAGGGCAGGGGACGGGTTAACATACTACCCTGGTGAAATAAACCTGAGAATGGCAGATGTGGTAGTGATCAATAAACAGGACACAGCTGAACTTGAAAATATCGAACTGGTGCGACGCAACATCCTGGAGGTCAATCCGGATGCTTTGATCATTGATTCTGCTTCACCCATCACGGTGGAACATCCTGAGATCATAAAGGGTAAACGGGTGCTGGTGGTGGAGGATGGACCTACACTGACCCATGGAGGTATGAAATATGGTGCCGGGACAATAGGAGCTAAAAAGGCCGGGGCACTTGAGATCGTTGATCCCAGACCCTATAGCGTGGGTACCATTACTGAAACCTTCCGGAAATTTCATGATATAGGACCGCTGCTCCCGGCCATGGGATATAGCGATGAGCAGGTCAGCGATCTGGAAGAGACAATCAATAATACAGACTGCGATGCTGTAGTGATAGGTACTCCCATTGATCTCAGTCGGGTGGTCAACATAAAAAAACCGTCAACCAGGGTCAGATATGAAATCAAAGAGATCGGGGAATTGAATCTGGAACAAGTGATAGATGAGTTTTTGAAAAAGGTGAGTGTTTGAGCCTGATAGTAGCTGCTTTAGGTGGAAATGCATTAATCAAACAAGGGCAGCGGGGGACTATCAAAGAACAGTTCGCCAACACTTTCGAATCCATGGGATATATTGCCGATTTAATTAAAGCAGGTCATCAGGTTGTCTTGACACATGGGAACGGGCCACAGGTTGGCTTCATCATGATACAGGTGGAGGCTGCCATTGGTAAAGCTCCTTATATGCCGCTGAATATTGATGTGGCACAATCCCAGGGAAGCATGGGTTACATGATCGCCCAAAGTCTGAAAAACCAATTGAAAGACCACCATCTGGACACAAATGTTACTGCGGTGATGACACAGGTGCAGGTGAACCCCGGGGACCCTGCTTTTGATCATCCTACCAAACCGGTGGGGCCATTTTATGATATTGAAAGGATCAAGGATTTCGAGAAGTGCGGCCACATAATGATTGAGGACAGCGGCAGGGGCTGGCGGCGGGTGGTCCCCTCACCCAAACCTGTTGAGATCATCGAGGCAGATATTATCAAAGACCTGATCCGGAATGGGGTGATTGTTGTGGCCTGCGGTGGCGGTGGGATCCCGGTGGTAAAAAAGCATGGAGATCTTATAGGAGTGGATGCTGTTATCGATAAGGACCTGGCATCCAGTCTGCTGGCAGTTGAAATTAACGCTGATATATTATTGTTTCTAACTTCTGTAGATAAGGTGGCCTTAAACTACAATACACCTGAACAGGTGAACTTGAACTGTCTGACTGTGGTGGATGCACGCCGCTACCTGGCTGAAGGGCATTTCCCGTCCGGGAGCATGGGTCCCAAGATACAGGCTGCAGTGGAGTTCGTGGAGCAGGGTGGGGAACGGGCGATCGTGTGCAGGGCCGGGACCGTGGTCGAAGCGCTGGAGGGGAGGGCCGGGACTGTGATCGGGGGGTCCTGAATAAATTCTTCAAATTTATTTACCTGAAATCAATGTATTTAAATCGCATTAGATCTACCTGAATATGGAGGTAAACAAATTGCTCAAGAAACTGATAATATTGCTGATGTTACTGACATTAATAGCATCAGGCTGCACAGAAAATGATTCCACAACCATCTCAACCAGTGATGGTGATGTTGAATACAGCGTCTCTGAAGGCGCTGAAGATGAATGGTGTCCGGTCGGAACAACCTGGCAGGCCTCAAATCCCCAGACACGAGAGATGACTTCTATGGAGATTGTCGGTACTGAGACCTTGGACGGTGTTGCCATGTGCAAGGCTGTCATGGAAACCAATACTGCTGATGAGATAGCGAAAATGGAGTATTTATGGTCAGAGAATGATGAAACATTCAAATGGACAAGCTATGATGCTACCGGGAAGGTTGTGTCAATTATCAGCATGAAAGACGGCAAGATGACTATAACAGATGAGGAAGGTAAAGAGATCGAATTAGGCGGTATGACCTGAAACTGAGACGTTCAATTCTGTGACTGGTATAATTAACATTCTTTCAATTCTGAGTTAATTGTACCGGTCATATTTTCTTGCTTTTCAAAA
>JACUTQ010000097.1 GCA_014859725.1 Methanosarcinales archaeon
GCTTAGCTCGGCACGCCTGCGTTTATCTGCGGTTCGAATTCTCATAGCTATCAGGCAGGAGATTATAAATTGATTTTGACAGGTTATTCTCAGGTAATACCTAAGATACCCACTCCATGTTAAAGAGAGCCAAAAATATATTCAACTTCAATTAATAAAACATAATAAGAATAAGCATTAAATACTTTATAAGGCAATTACTTTTAACAACATTTTCGGGAGGTTTTCAATATGGCAGTAAAGAAATATGAAGCTAATGGTATTGTAATTGAGATCGATTTAGACAAATGCATGGGGGCAGGTGAGTGTGTGGATGTTTGTCCTGTAGAAGTGTTCGAACTTGTAGATGAAAAATCCACAGCACCAAATATTGTAGAATGTACTGAGTGCTGTCTCTGCGTTGACTCGTGTCCTGCAGATGCAATAACCCATAGTTCCTGTTAAGAATTTTCAGTATTAAAGTTGTTGAGGTCAAATTTATTTTTGCGCCCTTTGCGGTTAAATAGCATAAACATCACTGAATCGGACTACGTTTATTTATATCACCGCAAAGGGCGCGAACAGTTGGCTCTTAAGATGAGCGAATGCTCTTAATGAAATAATAAACATAATGTTTATCCTTTTTACCTGAGTAATTATTTAAGGTTTTGAAATGGACAGGAAAGAATTCAGGGAATTAACAACTTCTGAGATGGCGGAAAAAATAATAAGTCAAATTCCATTGCATCCCGGAATCACAGAATTGAAACTACAAGATGCATTGGGTTATATCCTGGCTGAAGATATAATATCACAAATTGATGTTCCGGGATTTGACAGAGCATCAATGGATGGTTTTGCTGTACGTGCAAAGAATACCTATTCAGCAAGGGAAGACAAACCGGTTGAATTAAATCTTGTAGGTAAGGTGGATGCAGGTTCAGTCCCGGATGTGGATGTGAATATTGGAACTGTAATTGAAATTTCTACTGGTTCCATGATGCCCGTTGGAGCTGATGCTGTTGTAATGGTTGAATATACCAGACAGGCAGGGGATGTAATTCAAATTCTGCGCCCGGTTTCTATTAACGAGAATGTTATCCATGCTGGTTCTGACATCATGGTCGGAGAAAGGGTACTTGATGCGGGTACCAGATTATCTTCCCGGGAGATCGGTGTCCTGGGTGCTATAGGCATCGGTTCAGCCAAACTCAGGAACCTAAATGTCGGGATCATTTCAACAGGCAGCGAACTGATAGAACCGGGAAATGAATTGGAAACAGGCAAGGTCTATAATATTAATTCATATTCTCTGGGTGCCGCTGCTAAGGAATGCGGTGTGAATGTCAGTTATTATGATATTGCCAGGGATAACCGCGAGGAAATGGAAGAGATGCTGGCACGTGCATTACAGGAATGTCATCTGGTGCTGACCTCGGGTAGTACTTCAGCGGGGGTTGGGGATATTATGTACAGGATCATTGAGGATAAAGGACGGGTACTGCTCCATGGGATTGATATCAAGCCAGGAAAACCGGTAATTGTGGGAATAATTGACAACACCCCGGTGTTTGGACTGCCTGGATATCCTACCTCAGCACTTACTATTTTCAATCAATTTGTAGCTCCTTTGATCCGCCGCACATTCGGATTGTCTGATTTGAAATCAAAGGTCAAGGCTCAAATGGCTGTGGATTTTCGTTCTGCAGGACGGAAACAGCTTTTGCCTGTGGGACTTGTCAGGGGAATGGCATATCCTGTCGATAAGGGTTCAGGTGCAATAACCACACTTGCAGACGCCGACGGTTTTATTGAGATCGAACCAGAGGTTGAGATAATAACAGCGAATGATGAAGTAGAGGTTACCCTTATGGGGGATGTTAAGGCCCCTGATATTCTTTTTATTGGCAGTCACTGCCTGGGTTTTGAAGTGTTAATGCGCATGCTGCCATACCGGATCAGGATGATAAATACGGGAAGTACCGGAGCTCTGGTAGCTGTCAGGGACGGGATTGCAGATATGGGTGGTGTGCATTTGCTTGATGAATCAGGAGGATATAATCTATCCTTCCTGAAGACATTTGGCCTGGAAGAGGCGATGCTGGTAAAAGGGTACCTGAGAGAGCAGGGTCTGATCATCCGACCTGAAAGCAACATCAAGGGATTTAAAGACATTCCGGGTCACAGGATGATAAACAGGAACAGGGGCTCAGGTACCAGGTTTTTCACAGATAATAGATTTCGCGAATTGGCAGGACAATTACATCAGGAATTTGAAGATTTATGCGCCACACTGGAAGGCTACGATACTGAAGCCAGGACCCACAGTGCAGTGGCAGCGGCTGTCAGGCTGGGCAGGGCTGACGTAGGTATCGGTATCAAACCGGTGGCAGACCTGAACGGTTTGAAGTTCATTCTTCTGGCTGATGAGGAATATGATTTCGTTGCACGAAAAGAGTTTATTGATAGTAAAATGGGATCTGATTTTCTGGATCTATTGTGCAGTGGACAATTCAGCAGCAGTTTACCTCAAGGTATAAAAACGTATGAGAGGACGGGGGACCTCCTGAAACCTTAACGCTAAATGTCAGTGTCTACTGGAATTCCTATCAAACAGGATATTTCCGGAAATGGGCTGAAAAATTATCTGGTTAAGGTTGCATGTTTCAAGCTTTCAAGATCATACCCTTATCGCCTAAAATATTGATCAAATCATTGATCTCATAGACATTGGGTTCCCTTAGATATTGCATGGCAAATATATCCATTATTGCACTGAACGTGCAGTGCAGCCTATCAGTTCTCAATTTATGTGACATTTTAGTCATAATTCCTGTTGGATTATTTATTTGTAATAATGATATAATTAATATATAATTCTCCACATTAATATATATAAGTTCGCATGCACCCCTAACAAGTCATGATGGAAAATAATAATAACTGATTTCTAACACCGAAGGCTTTATGACTAATCATCACTATTTTAAGCCTTTACCCATACCTGATAATATCAATCGAAGCGGGGTGGGGTAGTCAGGAAATCCCGACGGGCTCATAACCCGTAGATCCATGGTTCGAATCCATGCCCCGCTATTATTTGGTCTGGAAAAGTTTTTAAGTAATTTCATCCATTTTGACATTGGAGTATATAAAGAAGTGATCGATTCCACATCAATGGCAGAACTTGCCATAGTAATCATCCTGATTGGCCTTTCTGCGTTTTTTTCCTCTTCTGAGACAGCCTTTATGTCGGTTAACAGAATCAAGATTCTCCACTTGGCAGAAAAAGGTGACAAGCGGGCGAAGATCATCCATGAGGAACTGGCCCGTCCAGAGAGATTCATCACCACGATCCTGATAGGGAACAATATCGTGAATGTGGCAGCTTCGGTCATGGTTACCGTGGTGGTATTGAGATTTTTCGGGAATGCTGGCATTGCCATCGCCACGGGAGTGATGACCGTGGTAATTCTGGTCTTTGGCGAGATCGTACCCAAGACCTTTGCAGCCAGGCATGCCAATTCCTACAGCTTGAGAATTGCGCGGCTATTATTGTTCTTAACCAAAGTGCTCTACCCTGTGATATTTGTATTTACCCAGATCACCAATCTCGTGCTGCATTTACTGGGTGTCAGGGAAAATATAAAGAATCCTTTCATTACTGAAGATCAGATAAAATTACTGCTCAAGGTGGGAGTGGAGGAAGGTGTTATTGAACCACAGGAGCGAAAATTGATGCAGAACATCCTGGAATTTACCGATGCAAAGGCAAAGACCGCCATGACCTACAGGCGCGATATTGTTAATGTTGAAAATACCCTGACCCTTGATGAGGCCCTGAAAAAATTCAATGAATCCGGCCATTCACGTCTTCCGGTCTGGAGGGATGATCTAGACAACATCACTGGCATGATCTATGCAAAGGATCTTTTGAAGTACACCGATAAAGAACTTCCCGGAATACAGGCCCATGAGATCCTGAGACCCATTCTCAAGGTGAGGAATGATCGAAAGATCGGTTCGATTTTTCGCGAACTCCAGTCAAAAAAGATCCAGATAGCGGTTGTGATGGATGAACATCAAAAGGTGGTGGGTTTGCTATCAATAGAGGATATTGTGGAAGAGATTGTGGGAGATATCCTGGATGAATATGATGTGGAAGAGATGAGAAAAGGGGTCCTTCCCCGGTAATATAATCTTTCCAGGTCGAATCCGGCGAGCCTGCGAACTGTAAACATCTGGTTGCAATACATTTTCATAGTATCTTAAATATGAACAATATAACAACATTTACGTAATTTCCCCTCCATTTCAATGTTAATGCAGTCTCAACCTGCTGATATTAAAGAGAAGACTCGTCGGTACATGCTCATGCTGGAGCAGGCCATCGAAAAGGTAGACATTGCCACTGGAGAGCAGTCTTATCTGAGAAAAGTAGCAGAAGATTACATGAATATGGCCCGTTCCTATTATCATGACGGAGTGCATTTTATGGAAGCTGAAGACCTGGTCAATGCCCTGGTATGTTTCAGTTATGGTCATGCCTGGTTGGATGCAGGTATTAGATTGGGAGTATTTAAGGCAAATGACGAAACTTTGTTTGCTATCTAGGAAATCCGGTTGGAATAGTTAATAGAAATTAATTATGAGACGAAGGTAAGAAAATGAATAATTATAAAGTTACATTGGAAGCAGCCTGGTTGGTCAAAGATATTGAAACTGTCGATGATGCAATGGGAGTTGCAATAGCAGAAGCAGGAAAACGATTAAATCCACAGTTGGAATATGTTGAAATTAATATCGGCACCACCTACTGTCCTTCCTGTGATGAACCTTTTGACAGTGTATTCATGGCGGCTGATACTGCTCTTGTGGGTTTGTTCTTAGAGATGCGTGTATTTGATGCGGAAAATGATGAACATGCAGCAAGGATTGCAAAATCGGTAATTGGTAAGGCGTTAAAAAATATTCCACTAGCGGTAATTGAAGTTATTGAAATGGAGTATTCTGAACAAGGGTGAAAATTCGTGGATAATGTCATCTCGGTTATTGGGCATACTGCTTATGACCACCTGTTTGATATCACACGATTCGCAGAAATCAATTCCTCGATGCCTATAGCTGGTTATCATATCTATTACGGAGGAGGTGCCGCAAATATTGCCGCTGGTATCGCCAGGCTGGGGGGAAACAGCCAGTTGATCTCTCCTGTAGGAAGTGATTTCAAAGACTCAGATTATGAGCAGCATCTGGAAAGATTGGGCGTGGATACAAGCTTAATGTGCCACCTGGAAGAAGAAATGACAGCATCTGCCTTCATCTATACTGATGAGAACCATGACCAGATAACCTATTTCTACTGGGGTGCCTCAAAGCTCTTCCCGGAACTTGAACCACCAACTCTAAAATTTGTTCACCTTGCCACTGCTGACCCGGTATTCAACAGTAAAGCAGCCCAGCTTGCAGATTTTGTCTCATTTGATCCTGGTCAGGATCTGGTCGTGTATCCGAAGGAATGTCTTGAGACCATATTAACACATACCAATATCCTGTTCACAAACCGCCATGAGATTGAGCGCCTAAGCCAGATGATAGGACGTACCCGAGAGGATCTGGAGGCAGATATTGGAATAGTTGTGGTGACGCTGGACAAGGGAGGCAGTGAGATACACCTTGATGGTAAGCGTTTATTTATTCCTGCCATTCAGGTACAGGCAATGGACCCGACCGGTGCAGGTGATGCTTATAGGGTCGGGTTTTTAGTCGCATATACCAGGGGGTATTCACTGGAAATATGCGGGCGTGTAGGTTCCACAACGGCTTCTTTTGCAGTGGAAAAGGTGGGATGCCAGACAAATCTGCCCACATGGGAGCAGATGAGAGTCAGGTTTAATGATCACTACAAAGACTTTGAATTATATTTAACAGGTCTTTACACTGCTTAAATAAGATTAATATTCATTTTGCAAAGATATTTATACTTGCCTAGCGTGATATTTCATCACTCGTGTTGTTAGGTCCTTGCGTGAGTTACTGACTGAGTCTATCTATGATCGACAAGACAACCACAATGCGGAATATTCCGCGATACAGCCTGGCACGAGGGTTACTGGAATGGACAACGGCTTAGTCCAGTGGGTGAAGTTCCGGAGTTAGTGCGCCAGGCGACAGCACATATTATTAATGCTTAATTCCCGTTATAGCTGTGTCAATATTCTGATGTTTTCCGGGCGATCCACAATAATCTCTTTATCGCCCTCGTATTCGTCCACAATCCCTATTATTTCCACATGATCTGCTGCATTCACAGACCGATTCACCTGACCGGCACCGTTATTGCGATGAATAAATACCTTAGTCAGGCTGTTATCAACATCCACTGTTAAAATCAAATGATCACCTGTAAAAGTTCCCCTCTTTCCAACCACTTCACCATGGAGAATGATATTGTCACCAATTTGGGATTTATCAGAATATTCGGATGGTTCTGCATCATTGGCAATAAAGCCAAAATATGCAATGATCAGCACCATTAGTGCCATGATCATCAAAACAAGAGTAATCTTCTCTTCTTTTTGCAGCATATCAGCAGAAACTTACTCTAATATACTTCCCTGGGATGCGTTTCCAACCATACGCTGGTATCTGGTCAGATAGGACTGCTTGATAGCTAAAACAGGTTTGTGCCATCTGCTCTTTCGCTCTTCCAGTATTGCAGCTGTTACCTTCATATTCAAAATCCGGTTGGGGATATCGATCTCAATGATATCACCTTCTTCAACCAGAGCAATAGGGCCGCCCTGAGCCGCCTCAGGAGTGACATGTCCAATACAGGGTCCACGGGTACCTCCGGAAAACCTCCCGTCAGTGATCAGAGCGACAGACTCGATCAATCCCATGCCTGCAATGGCAGAAGTGGGAGAGAGCATCTCTCTCATACCAGGTCCGCCCATGGGTCCTTCGTAACGGATGACAACCACATCACCGGCTTTGATCTGCCCTTCCATAATGGCCTGCATGGATTTCTCTTCGCTGTCAAATATTCGTGCATGCCCTGAATGTACCATCATATCAGGATGGACAGCACTCTGTTTAATGACCGATCCATCAGGTGCAAGGTTACCTTTCAATATGGCTATCCCACCTTCGGGATGTACTGGTTTGTCCAGGGTCTTAATAATATCTGCATTTTTCCTGGGATTTATTATAGTAAAAGCACTGAGATTTTCTCCAATTGTCTTCCCATTGACCACCACAACATCCAAATCCAGGAGTTCCTTTAACCTCTGCATTACTGCTTGTACACCGCCAGCCTGTTCCAGATCAAGCAGGAAATGGCTGCCTCCTGGTCTGAGATTGGTAAGGTGGGGTGTGGTCCGGCTCATCTCGTCGAACCGATCCAGCGGCAGGTCAAGGCCGAACTCATGAGCAATGGCAGGCAGGTGCAGGGCTGTATTGGTACTGCCTCCAATGGCCATATCCACGCGTATGGCATTATCAAAGGCATTTTGGGTCACTATCTGCCTGGCTGTGAGATTTTTATTGACCAGGTCAACGATCTTCATACCAGTCTCTTTGGCTATCCTGAACTTCTTGGCATCCACAGCATGGGCTGTACCGCATCCTGGCAGGCTCATTCCCAGCGCCTCGGTGACACAGGCCATGGTATTGGCTGTGAACAACCCGGCACATGAACCGGCACCGCAGCATGAATAATCCTCAAGCATCTTGAGCTGTTCGTCAGTAATTCTATTGTTCTGCCTCTCGCCCACACCCTCAAAAACTGAGATGAGGTCTCTGGGTTCATCGTCCACTAACCCGGGCAGCATGGGACCTCCGGTAACCACTGCAGCAGGAATGTCCAGCCGTCCTGCAGCCATCAAATGCCCTGGTACGATCTTGTCACAGGTGGGTATCAGCACCATCCCGTCGAAGCGGTGTGCCTGGACCATCACCTCGATCGTATCTGCTATTAGTTCCCTGCTGGGTAATGAATATCTCATGCCTTCATGACCCATGGCTATGCCGTCACAGATACCGATAGTACTGAATTCAAAAGGAACGCCACCGGCCAGCCTGATACCGGCTTTTACAGCTTCCGAGAGCTTATCCAGATGGATGTGGCCCGGGATCACTTCATTCCAGGAATTAACCACACCGATAAACGGCAGGTCCATTTCGTAATCTGTCAATCCCACGGCCTTAAGCAGGGAGCGGTGGGGGGCTCGTTCCAGTCCTTTGGTGACTTCATCGCTTCTGAGTGTCATGTTGAATCTCCATTGTTTGTATACTGTACTGGGTGAAAATATTATTTGTGGTGCTGTAAAAAGAGAATAGGATGTCCACTTTGTTCGCCATGTCCAAGCTCCATGTGATGCTATAAATGTAAGTTGGCAAACGAAATGAATATAAGATCAGATTAAACTCTGAATGGTTTCAGCTACTTCTTTCACTATCGTAGAATCCAGTCCGCCCTTTTCGTCATCCTGAGTAGTAAAGAGGTTCTTTCCC
>JACUTQ010000098.1 GCA_014859725.1 Methanosarcinales archaeon
GGAGACGCGGATAATGGATTCGCAAGTGGTTTTTTTAAGGATTGCGAAACTTGTCCGGGGTGAGGTGTGCCTTTATCTGGCGGTGTGGGAGAATGCGATTTTAGACCGAGTTGATGCATGACAAATGTATGCAATCTTTGCATTTATGGTCGTGGCCTTACCAGTTCCTGCGTCTGCGAGGATCAGTTGGGGGCTTGGGTGTGTTTGATGGCTTCAAGCGGAGGAGGTTTTAGGCACGAGTTCAAACATCAGCATACGAGTATAAACTCAGAAGTTACAAATTTAATAACAGATGAGTGATTTATTTCAAACAATCTCCCTTAATCCCTCAACATCATCCATTTTCTTAATCGAAATAATCCTATAACCCAGTGCCTTTAACTTCCGGCGCTTTTCCTCATCAGCTTTTTGCACATAATCTTTCTCATGCGGACTTCCATCAACGAAAACAACTATATCTGGTTCATAAAAGAAATCTGCCGATGCTATGGGTATATCTTTGTCAGATAATATCTTTTGAGCCTCATCAGGTAAGTTAATATTTCTTTTCTGAATCTCAAAGAGCACATTACGTTCAAAATTGGACTGACATTTATTCAGCAATTCATCAAAAGATTTTCCAGATTGACTTTCGCTCATTGGTTGAATGGAGATATTTGTCAATTTTCTCAGGAAAGGCATAACAAGATGCCTATCCATTTTCTCATGTTCGATCTGGTTGTAGAAATTAAGCAGACACTCATAGCAAGCTCTCTCGCATCCATCTTTATCTGGTTCAAGATCATGCAGTAATTCAAGCGTCCTCTTGATTATTTCATTGAAACGGTACTGATTTGTCAATGAATGTATTGCCCCGATTCCACCTTCAGCATTTTCATATAAAATTATTGAAAATTCATGATCCTTCAATGGATTTGGAA
This sequence comes from Methanosarcinales archaeon, assembly GCA_014859725.1. Lineage (NCBI taxonomy): Archaea > Methanobacteriati > Methanobacteriota > Methanomicrobia > Methanosarcinales > Methanosarcinales archaeon. The sequence goes on from JACUTQ010000098.1 coordinate 921, forward strand.
CTATCATGCCATCAATTTCATTTTCATCGACATTGAGTGTGATCTGGATTCCCTTAAGGATACTCTCTTTTAAAGTGGCATAGAAACTTTCGCTCACTTTTTGGTCAATATCAGCAGGGAGCGGAATATTCAAGGTAGCAACATCATGGATTCCATAAGTATACAGATTAATATTTTTTATTATATCCTCTTCAGTAGCATTTTTTGGACAATGCCTCATTGATTCTTCATTGATATGATCGTTGATCCTATCTTCTCCGAAAAGCCATTTATTGCATGCTGAGCAAAGTGTGAATCCTGCTTCTTGACCATCTTTTTGACTTTTTCGTGTTCCTTTATTAATAGTTATGATTTTTCCAATGTGCTCATATTCTATTTCAAAAATAACTCCTTCTTTTGATGATGCAGAAAATCTTTTTATTTTGTCTCCCATTTCATAATGTGTGGAAATAGCATACCCAAGCCTCGTCCGTTCTTCTTCATCACTTGTAATTCTACTTCGTAACGTGGCAAGCATATCCGGCATCTGCATTGCGTTGGGGTTAGGATGAAGCCCGACAAATGATTTTCCACATCTTGGGCAGGCGCTTGCCTGATTAGCCCGCTCACCCAGAAGAGCAGTATCACATTCTGAACATATGATTAATTTCTCTCTTACAGGTCTTTGTTTTTCAGTTCTGGGTCTTGCAAAGGATACAAGATAACGATTATTTTTAAAATAAATGCTATTACCGGGCGCAAATTCCCTTATTGCCAGAACTTTATCTCTTTGGATTTCATCTTCACTGGTATAGAATGAAAGTATAGTGCTGGAACTTGGAAAGCCATAGTTTGGCAAGAAGCCCTGAGTACCAAGATAGCGATATGTGTAGAATTCCTTTTCACCGCTGCGCATGTTTTCAAGTTTAGCCTCTATCGCTTTCCTGCGATCTTGAATTTCTTTATCTGGTTTTGATTTTAGAGCTTTGTGACTTATATCTTCGGCTTCATGAAACAGATTCCCATACTCCCTTCTCCAGTATTCAAAGGCTTTATCTAACTTTTCCATGAAATTATCTATTTCTTTACCTATGAACTCATCATTAAACCATTCAAAGGTTGATATTTCACTCTTAAACCCATCGCGCACAGCATTTATAATATTTGTTCTACTCTCTTCGATTTTATCATCAAATTCTTCCTTCAAATTCTCAAAAAAGGGAAATCTTGCTTCATCGATATTCAAAATTTCTGATGGTCTAATCGGCAATCTTGTCTGGATGATCTCAAGCACCAGAGAATTGATATGTGATATTATAAGCTGACGGTTATCCAATAAAAACCGTGGTGGGCTGATCTTACCGGAAATGATTTTTTCAGGATACCGGTAGAAATATTGATCATGAGGTCCGCGCATGGTTCCGACACCACAGAACGTTGAAACTATTGTAGGCTGGTTTTTTCGACCTGCTCTACCTGCTCTCTGTGCATAATTGCTTGGAGATGGAGGCACATTTCGCATATAGATAGCAGATAAATCACCTATGTCTATACCCAATTCCATCGTAGGGGTACATATCAAAGCATTGAGTGAACTGTTCTTACTTCTAAAGTCAGCTTCAATCTTCTTTCTCGTTAATCCATCAATTTGACCACTGTGTTCTCCTGCCTCGATTTTTGCAGATTCATTGAAGTTTTGAGTATAAACTCTCCTGAAATAATTCTTTGAAAAATCGTCTGTTCTGAGCTCACCGCAGCTTGAACCTGTGCATATATTCAATTCATTAAAGTGGAAAACGTTCCCGCATTTTGGACAGACCTTTTGCTTTGTATTGTTTAAAGCTTGAATAATAATGGTATCCTTTGATGGAACCATGTAGATTTTTCCTACATTTTTTACAGTGTGTTCTACCAGATATCCTGCATCTTCACCGGATAATATTCGAACTATTTCTTTTACAACCTTTTTAGACTCATCGAGTTCAAGTCCTAATGCTCTTTTTGTCCAGTGAACCAATCTGCTCTTAGAGGATGTAAGGCGCAGAACTCTGGCATCTCTTCCTCTTGTGGAAGCGTCATCACTATAACCGATTGGCTTTCCTCCATACGGATTTATGTCAAAAAGGCAGTTTTCATTAAGCTTATCTATGTGCTCGAATTTAAAATTTATAAGATTCGTTAAAGATTCATCCTGAATCGCAAGTTGTTTTCTGAATATATCTAAAAATCCAGTTAAATAATCTAATCTTACTTTCTCAGATACCGCATTCATTGCAGGCACTCTTGACCAGATATCATTTGCAGCAGCAAGTTTGTCCAGACCATTATAAGCTATTTTCAAAAGACCCACATCTTCAAGATTCTGTTGATTTCGCCGGGTTGCTACAGATAGATCCGCGATCATGCTATGGTTTAGATAACTGATATAATGACCATCAGCAGAAGTATCTTTTTTGAATTTACCTTTGTTTCTTGAATATTCTGGCATTACATTATATTTTTCATTTATTCTGAAAACTTTCAATCCAACATCTGATACATCCACTTCACCTTGGCCTTCAACATAATTTCCTTCAAGAAGAGCACGATAGATACCCCTGCGGAAATGGATTCTTTTTTGAAGATTATTCATGTGGGCAGCCTGGAGAGCTGTATCCTGCCTATTATCACTGAATGCGATGATCTTTTTTTCATCTGCTGGAAGCTGTGTCAGCATACCTGAGACAATTATATCAGTTCCGGTACTGCGTCCCACCGTACCAAAAGAAAATAGTTTGTTAAATTCTCGCGGTCTTTTATCATAGTGGACGCCGCAGGACGGACAGAACTGGAATGGAGAGGGAATTGAGGAAATTTTTATTTTACCTTTGCATGTGCAATTTGAGTCAATCTTATTACAGTCAGAGCAATAAGTGACGGCTTTTGGTTCAAGTTCGGCAACCTTTGATTTCAGAACTCCTTTTTCAGTTACCCAGTCCTCAGGAAATTGTACTGCTGATTCATTATGAATCCCTGGATATAAATAGACATTTTTCCCTTCCGTATCTGAAGTATCCATATCTCTTGGCATGACGGTTCCATCGTCTGATATGGAAACGCTGTAGAATTCCTGCCCACAAGCCCTGCAAAAAAGAAGCGGGAACGTATATATTTCTTTCTGGTTCTTAGCACATTCTGGACAGGTGATTTCTCCTCGATCATTCAGGTGAGGACCGCTACCTGTCAGGCAGCTTGTGATAGTTCTTCCCTGAGAAAAGAATGTATGCAGCTTTGGTACAAACCTGGGCTGCTGGATTCCAAGAATATTTATTGTAGCTATTGTTCCTGCCAGTATAGCAGCTTCAATCTCTTTTATGCATGAGCGCAAGTCGCTTGCAGGCCGATACTGTTTCTGATATACTTCTGCAATATCTTCTTTTGTTTTTGTGTTGTCAGATATGGCTTTTTCGATGAAATGACATGTAGCTTGGTTTTCAAGGAGAATCCCCAAACCTTCAGATGTGATTTCTGCCGGGGTAATTGATCTTCCGATTAATGCACCGATCAATACTGCTGCCTTATCAACCGAACCATCAAAATCTTTTAGCATCTTATCGGTTACCATTATATTTGGCGGCAAAGTATCAGGTGAGACTTCATTTAGGGGCACATAAGTTTCGCCGATAATGTGTTCTTTAGAGAAGGATTCACCAAAAAGATCTTTTGCAAATCCTGCAATTAGTTCTCTTGCATCCTCACCCTCTGCACTCTGGACTGTAGCGCTTGTTCCAATGCACCGTAATGTTCCAATTGTACCTGTATGCTGTTTTAACCTCCTAATAAGACAGGCAACGTCTGCCCCCTTTTTCCCAGAATAAGTATGCACTTCATCAAGCACGAGAAATTTTAATCTTCCTTTATGTTCAGGAGGGAAAAGTGTACGATCTTCAAACCTTGTGAGAAGGAGTTCAAGCATGACATAGTTCGTCAAAAGGATATCAGGCGGATTGCTCTGAATCTCCTGGCGCGATAGAACTTCGCTATCCCATGGTTCTTTCCTGCCTGTTGTCTCAAAAAAGGTGGATTTTGCTTCATCCGGGCTGTTCTTTGTGTCGCCTGAGTATAATGCAATCCTCAATCCTGAGTTATGAAGACGGTTTGTCATGTCCTCATACTGGGAGTTGGCAAGCGCATTCATTGGATAAACAATGACAGCCTTTATACCTGCAAGCCCTGCATCTTTCATCTTCAGACACTCGCTCACTATTGGCATATAAAAAGTGAAGCTCTTTCCTGAACTTGTGCCTGTTGTGACTACTGTATTGGCGCCATCAGCAAGGATTGAACGGATTGCATCGCTCTGATGTTTATAAGGAGAGACCGGCTCTGCGTTTCTGTCACCTGCTTTATTTGTAAAGACCTTCAGCACTTCTGGATGAAGCAATCCCATTGTTATCAATTCCTGGAGGGTGTCTCCTTTTTCGAACCTCTGGTTAAGCTGTATAAACGGTTCTTTCCAGAGCAGCGTCCCTTCCCCTATTCTGTCATGAACCCAGTTCTGGATAGTGGGATTCTTAAATTTCTGAAAGGTAAATACATAGGTTTTGTAGATGTCCTGCACATATTTCAGAGCTTCAAATGGGTTCATCATGTTTTAAGCCTCGAAATTATTATAATATTCATTTAAATACTCTTACTCTGACTTAAATATTGTTAAATGATATGTTCATAGATTCACCATGCATTTCGCATGATTCCCGTAACGGACTAATTTAAACCTGACATCTAGTTTTAAATATGATGAGTTAACTTTATTATTAAATAGAAGATTTAAAGCAGGCTGACAGATTAGTGGTAAGTAATTCATGAGAGAAAAATTGACACAACAACTGCATGTTACCACTCCATCCGATGAAAAAAAAGTGGTTAATGCAATATTACATGCTCTTGTGAAGTATATTCTCGATTCCAAAATTGATACAAAATTTTTGAGCGAGATGAAACTTCAAAAGATCGTTTTTAAGACTGTAGAGGAGCTTGAATTACCTGTTACAAGAAGCTGGTATATTCGTGGCTGCATGGTACACCCAGGCGGCACTCTTGGAAGTAATAATTTCAAGGGAAAGATTGAAAAGTTAGTTAAGAATCCTGATAAACTCATAATAGAACCTGATATCTATTCATGTTTCGATAGCATTCAGATAAATAATATTTTCTTTACTAAGAGAAATACATTTTTGAGAGAACTTTATAGTAATATGGAACCTGCCAGATTCAGAAATGAATATGTTCCCAATAACGAACTCATTTTAGCATTGGAAGAAATGAGTAAAGGAATTTTTAATGGTCATAATGAAATAATTTCAGAAAATATTTCTAAGTTGTATTTGGGTTTACAGGGCAATGACCTATTCAATAATGTGTCCAAAGAATTCTATGATTTCCTGGATTTTATGGAGAATGTATCCATAGAAGTTGAAGGATCTGTTGAGGATGGAGCGGATTTTACTCCGAACGATTTGAATTTCTTTAATAGTTTAAGTGACGCTTATTATAGCACCGTATGGATGGAACCTGCTTCAATTATCTCCATAGAGACTGTAGAAGGGCTTAGCGCCGAAAAAGTGATCGAGCAACGGCAGGGCTATCTTCCACTTGCGGCCCGGAAAATTGAAGAGCCTTTGACCAAATTAAAACAAAAGATTGATGAATTAAATTTATCAACGAGTGAAAATAATATAGAACAAGTGTACATAAAAAGCTGCGAGCGAATAGGCGTGAATGCTGGAAAGAACCTTACAGAAATGTGGAAGATCTACGCTAAATAGGACCATCAACTTATGCCGAATAACGCTTTCGTTGACTCCTGCGTTTTTATCGCTTACGCTACGGAATTCGAAGGGCATCATCCAATATGCATAACCTTTTTCGAAGAAACTAAATGTGATAAATACACCAGTGAAAGTGTAAGCAGAGAATTAAGTCTTAAGCTGAGGAAAAGGGATGACTTATACAAAGATTATTCCAAATTTCTGGCTCAGGGTGGAACAGAATATAGAGCCTCCATTTACTTGAATGATAATGATGAGAGACATCTCAGGCAATTAGTAAGAAATATATCCAGTATCCCCGCCCATGATCAACTTACTTTTTTGAGGCTTTTTGGCAAAAGGTTAAAACTCAGAATCGAAAAAGCAGTGGGGTTTATTAAAGAAGTGATTCCACGGAATGACGATGTTTACTTCAAGGCACTCATTAATTCGATCATTGTAAATGAGCCTGATTGCTGGATACTTAATGATGCAATTCAATGGTCTCTGAGCAAAAGGGAGGTCGTTTTTGTTACATTGGATGGTGAAATTTATCATAAACGGGAACCCCTCATGCAAAAAGTAGTCGATCATAAATCTTTAGATACAGCTCCTATTCAAATAGTTCATCTGGGGTCCCATGCGGTTTAGATTGTTATTAAGACTGGATTTCCTAATTGACTTGCCCATCTGCGTCCTAAAATTAGGATAGATCAACCCCTACTTTGATGAGAGCTTTCCGGTTCTTATCGGACAATAACTCGACAATTTTTTCTTTATCCGGTTTAGCAAAAGTATCAATTTTTAATTGCGGATATTGTAAAAATATACAAATGGATGAAAATTCAAACACTTTCTTTATAAGATTGAACCAATTATCGAATTCATCATATGGGGATTTCATGGAGATATTGAGATAAATGTGGCCTCTCCCGTGCATATATCCTGATAATTCATAATGAAAATCGCTAATTTCATCTTTGAACTGAGTTAAATCATTAAATTGTTTAAACAATGCACGATTGAAAATAGATTTTATGACGCTCTCGAAGCTAGGTGTTCTTTGACCCATCATCCATTGTACATATCCGCCATAATTAGTTTCAAAATGAATAGCCATTACTGTTAATTCCAGACAACTCCTCAGACAAATATTGGCATGCTTAAAATATCCAGATAATGCTAAGTCAATCGACGCTTTAGTGTCATATTCACTTTCGAAACATAATATGCTGCTTATGTTGCTATTTTTAGTATGCATAGCATCATCAGTCAAAATGTTTTTCCAGCACGACCAAGCATTTAATATTTTTTCAATAGATTCCAACTCAATATTTCTTGTTGAATAATTTGATTTAATTGATTCATTAATATCTATGAATATTTTATCTATATTTTCAGTCATTCAATCCCTACTTATCACTATTTTTTTTTCGTTTACACATTCTCCTTTTTTTATATTTCCAAATCTCTCAAACTCCCTCACCGTCCCCTCAATCAACCACGGCGTTTTCTCCCTCACGATCGGGAAAGTGGAAAGAATATAGTCAAGCTCCTGCTTATTCAATCCATACAGATGAGCCACCAGCGCATCTATCTCGCATCGAAGCTGCGCCCGGTCCAAGATGTCGTGCTTTGTTTCATCCCAGCCGCAGGCGCCGCATTCTTTCCTCCATGCGGGCGCGAGTATGTTCAAGTCTTCAAGCATGTATAA
>JACUTQ010000099.1 GCA_014859725.1 Methanosarcinales archaeon
ATCGCAGACCAACATCCACTAAAACAAGGATTGAAACGATAATTTGTTCTCATCTAAATTTATTACCTTATTAAGTACTTCATTGAATAGATCTTTTACATTTATTTTAGCAGGCGTTAACTAATGGGCTTTATTAGCAAAACCGGATCAATAATTCGCGAATTGAATCTCAAACAGATCCAACGCTGGACAATTCTAAGCACATTAGTGGGCGCAGTTGGGGGAGTAGCTGCCATCCTTTTTTATTCAGGCTTATTTTATACCACCCATTACATATTGGGTGGTGTGGGCGGCTATTACCCTGCCATCCCTGCAGGGGATGTGGAATTACTTGCACCAGGGATAAATAATCCAAACAGATTGCTGTTAATTCTGATTCCAGCTCTGGGAGGCTTGATCGCTGGTATATTGATCTACCGTTTTGCACCCGAGACCGAAGGAGCCGGGACTGATTCGGTAATCGAATCCTATCACCAGAACCGCGGCATAATACGTACCCGGGTTCCATTAATGAAAGGGCTGACTTCCATTATAACCATAGGATCCGGTGGAAGTGCAGGCAGAGAAGGCCCCATCGCTCTGATCAATGCGGGATTGGGCTCCATCATGGCGACCAGGCTCCATCTAACAGATAGTGACCGCCGTATCATGGTCATTTGTGGAGTTGCCGCCGGTATCGGCAGCATATTCAAGGCCCCGTTTGGTGGTGCAATATTTGCTATCGAAGTATTGTACAGGCAGGGATCTGAATCTGAAGGGATTGTTCCTGCTTTTATCTCATCTACCGTCGCATACTCAATATTATCATCAGTACTGGGCTGGGAACCCCTCTTCACCATGCCAAATTACCAGTTCAATCATCCCTCTGAACTAATCTTTTATGCATTACTGGGAATAGTATGTGCAGTTACTGGCATATTCTATGTACACATGTTCCATGGGATCAAAGAGGTATTCAGGAAACTTAATGTACCAAAATATTTCAAACCTGCCATAGGAGGTCTTTTATTGGGATTACTGGCATTCTTAGTACCTGAAAGTCTGGGTGTTGGATACGGATTGATCCAGCTGGCTATAGACCAAAAACTGACAGTGGGATTATTGATACTGCTGGTGCTGGCGAAAATAATGGCTACTTCTTTCACATTAGGCAGTGGAGGCAGTGGTGGTGAGTTCGCCCCAACCCTTGTGATCGGTGCTATGCTGGGTGGATTCCTGGGAATCACCTTAAATTCTTTATTTCCGACTATTGTACTGGAATCTTCCACCTTCGTGCTGGTAGGAATGGCAGCTCTATTAGCAGGTGTGGCAAAAACACCCATCGCTGCGATAATCATGGTATCAGAACTTACAGGGAACTATAACCTGTTACCCCCTCTCATGCTGGCCTCAACCCTGTCCTTTGTCATTTCTGGCAGATGGTCGATCTATGAAAAACAGGTTGCAAGCCGGGTTGATTCCCCAGCCCATCACCGTGAAATGACAATAGATGTACTTGAACTTGTCAAAGTAAAAGAAGCCATGGTTTCCGATGTCATCACAGTTGATCCTGCCACAAAGGTGCAGACTGTATTAAACCTGGTTCACAAATACGGGCATCTGGGATATCCTGTACTTGACAACCTGAAACTGGTAGGCATAGTCACATTTGAAGATGCGGAAAAAGTACCATTTGATGAGCGAGATAAGGTCAGGGTTGAAGAGATCATGAGCCGCTCATTGATCGTGACATATGAGGATGAGAATCTTGAAATAGCACTTAAGAGGCTGCTTGACAACAATATCGGACGACTGCCTGTGGTAGATCGGGAAGACCAGAAAAGACTACTCGGCCTGCTAACCAAATCTGATATTATTAGAGAGCACGCTAAAATGAGTTCCAGGTTTTGCAGGCTACCACCTTAACAGAGATAATCTACTCTATTTCTTAATAATTTCTCTTATTATATCACCAGTGCTGAGTATACCGACTGGACGATCTGAAGCTCCCACGCCTGGTTCCGATAAAACGACTAACCTGTGGATGCCTCTATTCATCATGATCCTGGCAGCTTCATCTAATGTGATAGACGGCTCAACTGATTGAATATTGGAACTCATTATGGTTTCTGCTGTAGAATTAAGTATCGATCTATCCATAACAGCTTGAAGTACATCCATTTCAGAAATTAATCCCATGATCTCCCCGTTGTGATCAGTTACTGTTACAGCAGAGACATTCTGTTGTATCATCTTCTCTGCCACTTCCCTTATGGAAAGATCCATTCGAACAGAAACCACACCCCTGGTCATGATATCCCTTAATAGTCTATTCATTGGTTTCATTATTATTACTCTCACCCTATAATTATAAATGATTTGATAGAATAAATAACTATCTAACATAAATAAAAATGTGAAACTGAAATGAAATAAAATCTAAATAAATAAGTATCATAAGAACCTTTGAATGTCGTTAGGCGATGTAAATGTGCACATATGTCTCAAGAAATATAGGAAAATCAGTGAGATTGGAACGGATTTTCGACAGAAAAACTGGAAATACGATCATAATTCCAATGGATCATGGTGTAGGAGCCGGGCCTATTAAAGGTTTAGTAAACCTTTCAGATATGGTAAATAAAGTAGCAGACGGGGGTGCCAATGCTGTTCTTGGACACATGGGACTGCCCAAATACGGGCATCGTGGTTATGGCAGGGATGTGGGGTTGATCATACATCTTTCCGCATCCACTTCTCTTGGACCTGATCCTAATCACAAAGTACTGGTAACCACTGTTGAAGAGGCAATTAAGGTTGGAGCAGACTGCGTTTCTGTACATATAAACATCGGAGCTGATGACGAAGCTGAGATGCTGAAAGGGTTAGGGAAGACTGCCCGAAAATGTGATGAATGGGGTATGCCTTTGCTGGCTATGATGTATCCACGGGGTCCAAAAGTCGAGGCGGAACATGATGTGGAATATGTAAAACATTCAGCAAGGGTTGGTGCTGAACTTGGTGCTGACATTATTAAGACAAATTATACAGGTGATACAGATTCGTTCAGGGACGTGGTGGAAGGCTGTCCGGTACCTGTGGTCGTGGCTGGAGGGCCTAAAGTGGAAACCGAACGTGATCTTTTGAATATGGTATATGATTCGAAACAGGCAGGTGGCCGGGGAGTTGCAATTGGAAGAAACGTGTTTCAAGCCGATGATCCCACAGCCCTTGTGGAAAAAATCTCCAAAATAATACATCAGGATTATTCTGTAGACGAGGTCTATAAATAATATGCCTTCTCTTGCTATTGAAATAACAAAACTTAAACTGGAAAATCCTATTATTTTGGCTGCTGGTGTTTTGGGTACCACTGGTTCATCCCTTAAACGAATGGCTGACTCGGGTGCTGGGGCAGTGGTCACAAAGTCCATAGGTTCAGAACCAAAAGAGGGGCACCCAAATCCAACTATGGTCAAACTAGACTGTGGATTTTTAAATGCAATGGGTTTGCCCAACCCGTCCTACAAAGATTTCCAGGATGAACTGGCAGCGGCCAAGCTAGGTGGTATTCCGGTAATAGCCAGTGTCTTTGGTGCGCATCCCGATGAATTTGCAGAAATTATCAATGGTCTTCAAGGGGCAGATGCTTATGAATTAAATGTGAGCTGTCCCCACGCCAGTGGATATGGTGCAGTCGTTGGCACGGATCCTGTATTGGTTGAAGATATAACCAGGGCTGCAAAAAAAGCTGCGAAGGCCCCCGTTTGGGTCAAACTGACACCCAATGTTACAGATATCGTCGAGATAGGTGAAGCTGCCCAAAAAGGGGATGCAGATGCAGTGGTTGCCATCAATACGGTGAGGGGAATGGCAGTGGATATCCATAGTGGTTATCCTTTACTGGGTAATATCTACGGGGGGTTGTCAGGAAAGGCTATTCGACCTGTGGCCGTAAAATGCATCTTTGATCTATACAAAGCTCTGGATATCCCAATAATAGGTGTTGGTGGAGTTGAAAGCTGGCAGGATGTAGTTGAGATGATGATGGCGGGGGCATCTGCAGTCCAGATCGGTTCTGCTGTTCATGATAATATAAATATTTTCAATCAAATTTGCACGGGATTAACCAGATACCTATCTGACACTAATTACACTTTGCACGAGATAATCGGTCTTGCTCACAGGAGAATGGACCAATGAGACCAATGGATGCCGTAATTACAGAAGTTATCAGGGAGACTCCCTCAATAACCACCCTAAAAACCGATCTTGAACTTGATGCCACCCCTGGTCAGTTCGTTATGGTCTGGGTCAGGGGAGTGGATGAAATCCCGATGGCATTATCATTTTCGAATGGTATTACTGTGCAGAAGGTCGGTGATGCAACCTCCGCGCTTTCAGATATGCATGTGGGTGATAGTATAGGTATCAGGGGTCCCTTCGGGAAGGGATTTGAAATAACTGGAAACAGAATAATGATCATTGCAGGAGGGGTGGGCGGTGCACCATTATTACCACTGGCAGAACATGCACAGGATATTGAAGTGCACACCTTGATCGGGGCTAAGACCTCAAAAGAACTGCTTTTTGAAGATCGATTCTCAAAATATGGTGCCGTGAGTGTGGCTACCGATGATGGGAGTAAAGGGTATCATGGTTTTCTTACCGGGCTTATGTCGATGTACGACCTGGAAGATTTTGACCAGTTCTATGTGTGCGGTCCAGAATTGATGATGAGAGGAGTGCTGGATATTCTACACGGCCTTGAATGCAGATCACAGTTTAGTCTTCACAGATATTTCAAATGCGGGATTGGAGTATGCGGAGCATGTGTAATTGACCCGCTGGGTTTGCGGGTGTGCAAGGATGGACCTGTTTTTACGGGAGATATTCTTATTGAAAGTGAGTTGGGGAAATACCACAGGGATGCCACCGGAAGAAAGATAAAATTATGAGTGGCACAGCCGGGTATGCTATGATGAAGAGAGCTGTTCTACTTTTTCTGGTTTATAAATGAATATCCAAACCGCAACCAAAAATCAGCATTCCTGGAATAACCAGAGGAAATAACAGATCAATCCAGAAAGTTTAATGGGGGACTGTCTTCAAAATCTCCAGCTTCTCTAAAATCAATATAAGGGTAATTTATAAAAAGATTCAAAACTTTTAATTATAGATAATTATGATCGGCAGATTCAAATTTGAAGATCAGATATTTACAGGGAAAATAAATGATGGTAAAGTCATAGTAAAGCAGGACCTATACTTTGATACATATAACCTTGAAGACCTGCAACTACTCCCGCCAACAAACCCCAGTAAGATCATCTGTGTGGGATTGAATTATATTGATCATGCTAAAGAATTGAAAATGTCACTGCCTGATCATCCTATAATATTCTTAAAACCCCCTTCGTCCATTATAGGGGATGGAGATAATATTGTATATCCACCAAACAGCCAGGTGCTGGATTACGAAGCTGAACTTGCTGTAGTGATCAGTAAACATTGTAAAAATGTTCTGACAAAAAAGGTAAAAGACGTTATACTGGGATTTACCTGTTTCAATGATGTTACTGCCCGGGATCTCCAGAAAATAGATAACCAGTGGACCAGGGCAAAATGTTTTGATACATTTGCACCCATCGGCCCGTATATTATCGAACCCAATAAGATCAACCTAGGTGATGCTTTTATAAAAACCAGGGTCAATGGCAAGATCAGACAGAATTCCAATATAAATAATATGATCTTCGATGTTCCATTCCTTATTGAATTTATTTCCAACATAATGACATTGGAGGAAGGTGACATTATTGCCACAGGAACACCCGCAGGTGTTGGCCCCCTCCACATCGGTGATACAGTAGAAATCGAAATTCAGGGTATTGGTATATTAAAAAATCATGTGGTCAGTTAATTCCATTTACAATTAAAGGAATTAATCAATGTCATCGGATTCGTTTTCTTCTTTATTTTCCTGCTTATTTTCCACTTCAAAACCCATATATGTCCTATATACTGCAAGCATGAAACCGTATGCTGCCGGGCCGACAATAATTCCAATGGCTCCTACAACAAAAAGGGGTGCAGTAAATGCAAGTAGAGTAATAATTGGATGTATATGTCCACGCTGCATCATTAGTCTGGGTCTAATTATATTTCCGGGGATGGTTTCAAGGAACAACCAGCCAAAAATTAGCAATATCACAGCTTTGACCGGCTGATTGGTTAGGAAATAGAAAATGGACGCCGGTATATAGAAGGTACCTGGTCCGACAATGGGCAATAAAGCCAGGATGGCAATAATAGCACCCCACATGGCTGGATAAGGAACTCTTAATAGTGTAAGACCTATAGCCCCGATAATACCTGTTAGAATGCAGACTATTAGATAAACGTTGAACAGGCTGTTATAAATGCTGTCCAGATGGTCAAGAAAATCTTTAACAATATTTACCCTGTTTGATGGTAAGATCTCGATAAATGTATGTAATATGTTATCTCCGTCAATTAACAGGTAATATACCATAAATATAACTACTACAAGTTGCAGGGTGATAATCGCCAGATCAGAAATAAAATTCACTACAAATTGCTGGAGATTGGTAATTATGAAAGCGATAGCGTTAGAGACAGAAGATGAAAGACTGTTTCTCATATTTTCCTGGATCGAATCAGGAATATAATTATCAAGCAATTCCATTGCACTATTGATGACTGCATTCACATCATATTCCATCACTATAGGCTGGAATCTTGCGAGTTCGTAGCCTAGTATGAATATGATGTTCAGAAAAACAGCTGAAAAAATTGCGGCTACTACAACGATAGTCAGAATCGCCGAGATCCTTTGGCTTTGTATCTTTGTAATTTTTCGCAGAGTCCTATCGAGAGGACGGAGCACATAAGCACTAAATAGACTCAGAATTATTACATTTAGGAATGGCCATGAAAGATATATGACCAATAGAGATGCAGCTATCACTATGATCAAAACAAGTAATATGAAACGTTTGCGTGCAAGTGAATTAATCATCAGAATTAATTTATTTTATTTATTTATATGTAGCTAACAATATTCTCTCAACTCCCATTAAAATTTCAAAGCCTGGAAGTCCTTTCTTGGCAATTGTTTGGGATTTTGTTCAATTCGAATTTTCTTCATCGGTTGCACCCGTATCTGAAGTTGATTGTGAAATATCTACATCTGTTGACACATGAGGTACTACTATTGCGAAAGAAGACAATCCTGGTGTATGTACTGAATACTGATAGTAACTACTCTCAATCCCATTATAAGTAGTCATAAGGGGCTGCCATTCGCTATTGTGGAACCTATACATTATAATTGTTGGGGAATTCTCAAATAAGCTCTGCGGCTGGTACCTCCAGAACTGAATCTGGATCAGGTTTTGAAATTATTTTAAATGAATAACTCTGGGACGATGAGAATGAAGGTTTACTTGTATCACCAGTATTTACTTTGATATTTGCAGTACCTGGATGAGTTCCAAGAGAAAGGCCAATGATCTTGATTTCATATGTTAATTTATGGTTAATCGGACTATATCCGAAATCATATCCATATCCATACCCATAACCGAAATCATATCCATACCCATAACTGAAATCATATCCATATCTATACCCATAGCCATAATCTGCTGATGCTATTTTTGTCACAGTATACCCAGCATCACCACTTATTATAGTGCCATCTGGCTGGAATGAAAGATCGCCTTTCGGAAGGCCTGTAATACTTATATTATCTATTGGAATCCTGTCATCAGTTAGAAAGTCAATATCGACAGTAAATGTGACTGTTTGATAAGAATAATATTGTCCAGTGGGCGGTGTCATTGTAACTTTGACAGCACTTGCCGGACCTGAAAAAATTACCAACAATATAACTAATAATGTTAATGAAATATTTAATATTTTCTGTTTTTTTATATTTGAGATTCTCATGATCATAATCCCCCATTTAATGATAATTATAAGCAGTTATAAGCATTATCTGGATATAAATATTTCTAATAGTCATTAATTTATTAGGTACTTACCAATCCCCCTAAATTCATTGGTACTTTATTCACAAACCCCTTTAAGCCAGATATGCTATTGACGTAAGATTCTCTTTTATCTCATGCTGCAATCTGGTTAAGACAACTGCCAGTAAAGCTACACAGCACTGAGTTATATGAATATCAATATTTTTCATACCTTTTCCATTAATATGTGTCTCTAATCCAAGATGATCTTTCATATAACTATTAATTCCTTCACTAGCACTGCATAATATATTCTAAAGATGCATCTGCTGTTCAGGAGTGAATATATAGCTTTTTCCACCTAAACTGTGTTCATAGACTACGTTTTTTCGCCAATCAATATTTATATGGTAATGAGGTC
>JACUTQ010000100.1 GCA_014859725.1 Methanosarcinales archaeon
TTTTTCATATCAATTAAATACACCACGGTCGCCATTGCCGTGTTACTGCTCTATACAGCACCTATCTACGTGGCTCTATTATCTCCCTTGATACTCAAAGAACCCATTACCCGCCATGGTCTTGCTGCTCTCATCCTGGCGATAGCAGGTGTCATCATGGTGGTTCAACCCCAGACCATATCCCGGGATACAGGTCAGGTCACAGGGCTGGCAGCTGGATTGGTCTCAGGGCTGGCATATGCATGCATGATCCTTGTATCCAGAAAACTCAGGAACCATTACACAGGGACAGTACAGGCTTCATGGGCCCTGTTCATAACAATGGTCATATTTATTCCATATTCAATAGTTCCCATGGTAGTGTTGCTCGACAACCTGTTACTACTGATACCCTTTGGCTTCATACCCACCATTGCACTCATTCTATATCTGAGCGGTTTGCGACACATAAAAGCTCAGAACGCCAGCATCATGGGACTGCTGGAACCAGTAAGTGCTGCAGTATTTGCCTATATCATCCTCAGCGAGCCCTTCTCAATACCCACACTGACAGGCGGAGGACTAATATTGCTTGGTGCATTTTTAGTCAGCAGGGAAAAGCCAGTGGAATATATCCATGAATGATTTCAGGGCAGGCCAGCTGCACCTTTTCCGGTCCCCGAAATAGTTCCACATTGACCTTATCGTCTACTTGGCGTTTATTTATTACCTTGATCACGATGGCAATTACCAAAAAAAAAAAATTAGCTACATTCCCATGTAGCTCTCAGGTCCCATACCAGGCATGCCCGGCATGCTGCCCTTCTCTTCTGGAATGTCAGATACCAGTGCTTCCGTGGTCAGCACCAGACTGGCGATACTGGCTGCATTCTGCAATGCGCTTCGTACCACTTTCACAGGATCAATGATACCGGCCTCGATCATATCCTTATAGGTATCTGTCTTAGCATCATATCCCATATTTGGGTTGGTCTCAGCTTTCAAATGCTCTACAACCACAGAGCCTTCCTTACCTGCATTGGTAGCGATCTGTTTCACTGGTTCTTCGACGGCCAGACTGACAATATCCAGCCCTATCTTCTGGTCACCTTCCAGGGAGAGATGGTCAAGAGCGACGATTGACCTGAGCAACGCGATACCGCCGCCTGCCACCACGCCTTCCTCGATGGCAGCTTTGGTGGCATTCAAGGCATCATCGATGCGCATCTTCTTTTCTTTGAGCTCGGTCTCGGTGGCTGCACCTACATTAATGACCGCCACGCCGCCTGCCAGCTTACCCAGGCGCTTCTTCAGGTTCTTTACCTTGTAATCGGAATCTTCCAGCTTGATCTGGCCTTCAAGGATAGTAACCCTCCGGTCAATATCTTCTTTCTTGCCCTGTCCTTCGATAATAATGGTCTTCTCCTTGTTCACCCTGATCTTCCTGGCGCTGCCCAGATCGTCCAGCGTGGTATTTTCCAGCTTCATGCCCTTCTCTTCACTTATGACCTTCCCGCCAGTGACTGCTGCAATATCTTCCAGCATTTCCTTGCGCTCGTCCCCGAATCCCGGGGCCTTGACAGCGCAAACCCTCAATGTACCGCGAATGATATTCAGTACCATGGTGGCCAGGGCTTCACCTTCAACATCCTCGGCAATGATAAGAAGCGGTTTATTGTCCTTCACCACGGCTTCTAATATGGGAAGAAATTCCTTCATGGAGCCGATCTTCTTGTCAAATATGAGGACCCTGGGTTCTTCCAGGACAGTTTCCATCCTCTCGGTGTCAGTTGCCATGTACGGTGAGATGTACCCCTTATCGAACTGCATGCCTTCCACAACTTCCAGGGAAGTTTCCATGGATTTTGCCTCTTCAACAGTAATGACGCCATTAGCCCCCACTTTGTCCATAGCATCTGAGATCAAATTCCCGATGACTTCATCATTGTTAGCTGAGACGGTGGCAACCTGGGTGATCTTTTCCTTACCCTTGACCTCTTCGCTCTTTGACTTTATGTATTCAACGATAGCTTCTGTTGCTTTGTCGATACCCTTCTTGATCTCAATAGGATTGGCTCCCACAGTGATGTTACGCATTCCCTTGTGCAGGATGGCCTGGGCCAGCAAACAGGCTGTGGTGGTCCCATCTCCTGCTACATCCTGGGTCTTTGTGGCAACTTCCTTGACCAGTTTGGCACCCATATTCTCATTTGGATCTTCCAGATCGATCTCTTTTGCAATGGTTACCCCATCATTGGTTATGGTTGGACTTCCATAGCTGGATGATAGTACGACATTCCTGCCTTTTGGTCCGAGTGTGATCTTTACAGTATTGGCAAGCTGGTCCACACCTCTCATGAGGGCATGCCTTGCTTCATCATCAAAAACTATTCTTTTTGCCATTATTTTCACCTACTCCAATTTCGCGATTACATCCTTGCAGTTCAGGACAATATATTCCTCGCCATCTATCTCAAACTCTTCAGAGCTGTAGCCGGCATATAAGACTAAATCGCCAATTTTCACTGGAAATTTATCTTCATCTTTGACAGTACCTAATTCCACCACAATACCCTGTTTCTTCTTTTCCTTGGCAGCTTCTGGAATATAGATCCCGCTGGCGGTCCTTTCTTCTTCTTTGACCGGTTTGATTAAAATTCTTTCACCTATTGGTTTTATATTCATAGTATCACCTTGTCCCACTATTCTAACTATAAAATTATATGAAGAACCCATTGGTCCAGCATCTACATTGTTAGCGGTTCTATAAAAACATATCGTTCACTGGATATCCATACCCATATCCAGCCACTGTGCAAAATGGATAAGTGATCCCATAGATATCACATCCACCCCTGTAGCAGCATATTCCTTAACATTCTCAGGTCTTATACCGCCTGAGGCCTCAAGTATTATACCGCTGTGCAGATTTGCATCTTCCAGTTGTTTGATGCAATTTTGTATCTCCTCAGGTTGCATATTATCGAACATGATGATATCAGCACCTGCTCTTGCAGCTGCCAGCATCTGAGAGCTATCAGATACTTCCACTTCGATCTTTTTTGTAAAACTGGCAGTTGCCTTTGCAACTTTTACAGCCTCTTCTATGCCCATTATAGTAATGTGGTTGTCCTTGATCATCACCGCATCTGATAGCGTATACCTATGGCTGTCACCACCACCGGACTGAACAGCCCTTTTTTCGAACTTCCTAAATCCCGGGGTGGTCTTTCTGGTACATGCCACCCTCACCTCTCCTGCATCAGCCATACACCTGGCAGTAATTGTAGCTATCCCACTCATCCTGCACAGGAAATTGAGGCTCAGCCGCTCGGCTCTTAATACGTCCCGGGCTTTACCCCGGACTTCTGCAATGACATCGCCTGATTGAATGGATTCACCATCATGGAAACCTGATTTGAATTCAAGTCCAAAATAATCAAATATCTGGTACGCTTCTTCCAGTCCCGCCAGTACCCCATCTTCTTTGGCAATGATCCTTGCATGCACCCACTTCTCTGGCACTATTGTGCATGAGGTATCATCAGCTCCCACGTCCTCTTCAATGAATCGTTCCAGTTCAGTTATCAGCAAGCTTGGACCTCCAGATATTGATATGTTTTTCAACAGTATTATCAATATCGATAATTATTACTCCGATTCTATAATCTTAAGTATTTCAGTAAAATCTGATAAGATATAATCAGGTTTGGCTGCCTGAATGGTATCTAGGCTGTCCTTGGTACCGTACTTTGCCATTGCAGCGATCATACCCGCGGCCTTTGCACCTTTGATATCCCGCTCAACGCTGTCGCCTACAAATAAAACATCTCCGGGATCCAATTGCAGCTGCTGTAGTGCATATTCAAATGGAAGTCCCCCTGTTTTCGGAGCACCACTATCATCCCTGGTAATAACATGATCAAAGAAATGCTGCAGCCTCATTGCGCACAATCTCTGCCATCCTTTCAACCTGGGAGCATCTGTCACAATTCCGATGACCAGACCCTTTTTTATTATTTTTATCAATGTGGATACAACATTGGGATACGGTTCCAAAAAAGACGGTTTTGTGCGAAGGTATGCATTGATCCCTGCAGCCAGTATGCGCTCATCAACCTGGCCAAACCTGCGCTTTAAGAACTCAGAAAAAGCGTTGTCAGACTCAATACCAACTTCCCAGTAGGTCTTAAAAATGATATCAAAAGCTTCTTTCTGGTCAATATCCAGTCCCTGGTCAATCATAGCCCTGATGGCCATATTCACTGCCATGTGTTTCATTTCAGAGAAATCCAGCAATGTATTATCCAGATCGAACAGGACTGCTTTGATCGTCATTGAGGAATAATGTATAAAGGAGTACATAAATAAATATTGATTAAAGTCATATGCTATTAGGTATTTTTTTATAAACTGAATATTAGGGGTAAAAATTATGAGAATCGCATGGGCAATTACAGGGGCAGGTCATTATATTAAGGATAGTTTTGATGTATTCACGAAACTCAAACAGGGCATGCCAGATCTAAAAGTAACAATATTCATATCTGGGGCTGGAGAAGAGGTCTTGAAGATGTACGGCCTGTTCGATAGACTGGATAGTATCGCACCTGGCGGGTATATGGAAGAGATATTCCTGGAATCGAACCAGGGTTGGAGTTACCCGAAAGTCGGCAGGTTCCTGATGGGAAAATATGAGCATCTGGTAGTAACACCTGCCACATCCAATACAGTAGCAAAAATAACTCACGGCATTGCAGATACCCTCGTCACCAATGCAGTGACCCAGGCGGTTAAAGGCAGCGTTCCAGTACATGTGGTGCCAGTGGATGTTGCAGGAGTTGTTCGCTCAGAACTGCCATACAATATTGATAGGGATATTTGTATGAATTGTGATCCCTGTCCCCCAGGGATGAATGTCCTGAAGAAGCTATTACAGCAGAACCACAGATCGATCTATTGTTGTGCAATGGGTGTGGAATTTGTGTTAAAGTCTGCCAGTACGATGCCATAAAGGGTGGTGAAGTAGAACTCAAGGAAAGGGACCTGGACAGCAGGAACGTTCAGATTTTAAGAGGACTTGATGAGATCACTGTACTGGATAACCCAAATGATATTTTGGAAATAATCCTCTAAAACGATATAATTTTTCACAACATGATAAATACAATCAGCTACTTTCTGTTGCAAGAATAACGATGCTAATTGACATACTGCTCTTTTTAATTTCAATCCCCATCCTCATATATTCAAGTGATTTTTTCATAGATAATGCTTCAAAACTGGCCAAATCAATTGGAGTATCTGAATTTTGTATTGGCATTACTGTTGTGGGAATTGGTACGTCATTTCCAGAGATCATGGTAACTTATTATGCATCTTTTACTGGAGAATCAGGGATTGTGCTGGGCAATATAATCGGCTCCAATATTACCAATATAGCACTTATTCTGGGAGTTGCGTTTTTTATAAGAAATACTGTGATATCAGACAGCCATATAGTAAAAGACAGTATTGTCCATCTAATTGTACTTATTCTTGGGACCATTATCTTCCTGTCAGGTAACAATATCAGTAGGCCTGAAGGGGTGATCTTGACTGTTGTATATGTATTATATATTATATATTCATTAAAATCCAATAAAAGATCTGAAGAAAAAACCACTCATGATAATTTTGTTCTAAAAAGGACAGTTTACATTATTATTGCGTTGACAGGGGTGCTCATTGGCAGCAAATTATTGGTTGAATCAGCAGTAGTAATTGCAAATATGTTGGGAATATCAAGTGCAGTTATTGCCATTACAGTGATAGCTTTTGGAACGTCTTTGCCGGAACTGGCAGTTTCGATATCAGCGGCCAAACGGGGATTTACCTTGTTAATTCTTGGAAATATCATGGGTTCCAATGTCACCAATATGATGCTTGCCATGGGTACTGCTTCTATGATACGGGAAGTAGTTATTGAAGATGTTCATTTCATCCAATTCAGTCTTGCATTTATGCTGCTTTTGTCCATCATATTGATGGCAGCTATGAAGAAAAAGGATATATCCCGGCTGTGGGGAGTGCTGTACATGATGATGTATATTATTTTTATCGGGTTAAGCTGTTCAGGTTTAATAATTAGGTTTAATCTTCCTGTGTGACCACCAGTACCGGGCCTATATCGGCTGCAATTATCCGCCTGGTACGACTGCCTATCGGGTCTTTCCTCAATAATTCTGACCCCATAACAATAAGATCACTGTGCCTTGATTTGGCAAATTTTATCAATTCGCCGCCAATGTCCTCTCCTTCCAGTACATCCTCTTCCAGTTCGATTGAAAATTCTTGAGCCTGAGCTTTGATAGATTCCATCAGTTTGTGTAATTCATCGTCCACTGTCTTAAGGATCTTTTTGGACAATTCCTTAGGGAATATTTTTTCCACTTCAGCGGTCTCTGAAACATGTACCAGAATTAATTTACTTCCTTCCAGTCTGGCTATATGGAGTGCATGTTTCACAGCCCTTTTGGACGATATAGTCTCGTCCACCGGGACAATGATGTTATTGTATTTGACATAATCATTCATATTCTTACCTTCAAAAGAAATGTGTTTTCATATTAGTGTTCAAGTCCTAATAATATTACTGCAACGACAATTGCGATTCCCAGTCCTACCATCTTTACAGAATGGACCAAAAGACTCTGCTTCGCAATCTTACCAGAATACATTCCCAGAATGGCCAGTGCTGTAATACTCAAACCCACTGCCCATTCAAGCTGGTGACTCTTCAGGATCACAAAAGGCAATATGGGTATTAGTGAACCTATAAAACTCGCCCCACCATGGGTTATTGAATCGACCCGGATCTTCTTTTTTGTATCTTTCTCCAGTTTCGTGTTCTCAAGACTTCGAAGCAGCGGCTTTTCAAGCCTGGAAAGTTCACCGTATTCCACCGCACCTTCTGCAAGGTACGAACCTGCACCGTTTGTCATGGCAAGGGCGACAGCCCCTCCAATAGCAGCACTTATTATAAAAGAAGGATTTCCTGACAATGATGCGCCGATGACCACACCCAGAATGGCCAGAATCCCATCCACACTGCCCAGGATTATGTATCTTCCATGTTCAATATTAAATTCCATTTGATAATCTGATTTTATTTGTAATATTAGCAATAAACCTATGCTTAATAAAAATATAATAAACAAAATATCTACTACTTGATATGACTATGACTTTACAGGAATTCCAGATATACCAAAACGGTTTTTTTTCCATATCCGCTTACATGGATAACGGTTTTGTCAGAACTAAATCACAGGGTCTTGTTTCAGCATTGCTGAAACATTTTATTAAAGATCTGGAAAGTATCTTTGATAATCAGATCCCTGCCCGGGTCACGCAGGATGTTCTGTATTTCTCTACCTGGATGCCTCCCATACCCAGTACTGGATTTGACAGGCTGGTACACAGCCAGATAAGAAGCTTGATAGCAGAAACTGGATGGAAACTGGGCATACCATTATCCACTAACCCTGAACAGGTAACCATTTCAATCACAGAGGAATGTCCAAACAGGTGTATCCACTGTGCTCTGCCAGACACCAGGAATAAAATAAGCCTGCAGTCCTCTACAATTAAGAATATCATCGATCAGGCTGTGGATATGGGAGCGACCCAGATCATTTTCGATGGGGGTGAACCAATGATTTACGATGGACTGGAAGAACTGGTAGCCTATGTGCCTGAAGGGGCCATCTCAACAGTGTTCACATCCGGGTCTGGCCTCACACCTGAAAAGGCCAGGGCTCTGGCACATGCCGGATTATATGCAGTTAATGTTTCCCTTGATAGCCCGCTACAAGCCGAGCATGACAGGATACGCGGTCGTGAAGGCGTGTTCAATGAGGCTATGGCAGGTATTAAACACAGCCTTGATGCAGGTCTTTTAGTAGATATCTATGTAGTGGTGGCACCCCACAATATCAATGATCTGGACAGGTTCTATGACCTGGCATTGGAAATAGCCGTACATGAACTCTCGTTCTATGAGATCGTTCCCACTGGCAGGTGGATCGATCGCGATACAGATATTCTATCACCTGAACATCACCAGATACTGGATGATTTTGTAAAACGAAAAAAAACCGGCCCACTTAAATTGTTCTGCATACCCCATGTGATGGAAGTAACAGGCTGTTTTGCCGGGCGGCGCTGGCTTCATGTTACGCCCCGGGGTGATGTCCTCCCGTGCGCCTGCATTCCTATCCCTTATGGTAATATCAAGGATGAACAGCTAAAGGATATATGGAGAAACATCCAGAAAACCGGAATATACAGGGCAAAATCCTGTCTTATGAGGAATCAGGACTTCAGGGCAGAGTACATAG
>JACUTQ010000101.1 GCA_014859725.1 Methanosarcinales archaeon
TGAGCCTTCATTTGTCAAATGAAATGGTTCACGATGTGTTGAGCCTTTCCAAGTAGTGACCTATTAGCCATTTGGGAGTTTAGAAAAATATAATAAATTGCATTTTTAAAATCACTATCAGTAAAAATACTAATTGATACAACAAAAGGGTCAAGAATGTGGGTTTAAACTAGGATATTACCGATTTTTTAGACGATTTGTTATTCTATTTTTAATGAGTTAATTAAATAATTTTGATTCCATGCATACTGAAGGTTTTTTTCAAATTAAAACCAAAATGTTTTAATAATACTTACGGGTTGAATACCTGAAAAAAGGACATAGTAATAATTAAATATTAATGCGGGATGAAAATTGTGAAACTTGAGAGATTCATATCACTGTATATCTTATTACTTTCATTTTGGTTGCTTTTATCCACATCTATGTACTGGTTTCACATATCATTTGGCTTGATCAGTATATTGTTGGTTTCATTATTTACTTATGATATGGTATTTGTAAATGAGAATGGAAAAGATAATATTGAAAAAATATTCAGATTTTTTATTTATCTCCCCTGGATATTATACCAGATAATTATTGCAAACATAGATGTCGCAAAACGTGCTCTTGATCCAAGAATGCCAATAGACCCCGGTCTAATAACATTTAATTCATTTCTGAAAACCGACCTTTCCAAAACAACATTAGCCAATTCAATTACATTAACTCCGGGAACTGTTACAGTAGATATTGATGGTGATGAATTCTTAATCCACGCTATCACCAAGGAAGCAGGTGAGGATCTGCTGGAAGGCACTATGGAAAGAAAAGTTGCTCATGTATTCAAGGAGGATGAATAATGGAGAACATTTTCATAATGGCCAGTTTATTATTGATAATTACCAGTTTTGTTTCATTATACAGGGCCATACACGGCCCGGGAATTTTTAACAGGATCATTGCTGTAAATATTATCGGTACCAAGACGATCCTGATATTGGTCCTTATTGGATTTATCTACGGCAGACCGCATTTTCTGGACCTGGCACTGGTGTATGCACTTCTGAATTTCATGATGACTATAGCAGCAACAAAGTATTGAGGTGAGATCAAATGACAATAATTATATCAAACATTATTTCCGTGGTTTTCATATTTATAGGCCTGTTTTTCATAGTTGCCGGGACTGTGGGGCTCATTAGATTTCCTGATTTTTATTCCAGAATGCATGCTACTGGTAAATGTGATACATTGGGAGTAGGATTAATGATTATAGGTCTTATCATCTATAATGGATTGAATTTTATAAGTGTCAAACTACTGTTCCTTGTTATTTTCATTTTTATAGCCAATCCAGTTGCCACTCATGCTATAGCAAGAGCAGCATATAAAGTAGGTCTGAGACCTTGGAGGCGGGAATAAGATGATCTGGATCATTGACATCGTCATGTTGTTCTTCCTTGTGGTATGTGCTATAGCCGCTATATCTGTCAAGGATCTTTTAAGTGCTGTAATTATTCTTTCACTGTACAGTTTGATCATGGCTATTGTATGGGTAGAACTCCGTGCTGTTGATGTCGCATTTACTGAAGCATCTGTAGGTGCGGGTATTACTACAGTGTTTTTCATTTTTACATTAGTTAAGACCACAGGGAGGTCTGAAGATTGAGGATGCTCCCGTTAATTATCGTGATCATTACAGGGTCCCTGTTAATATGGGCCGGTCAGGATATGCCTGATTTCGGCGACCCGGATGCTCCGGCGCATCATCATGTGGCAGATTGGTATATCGAACACAGCGAAGATGATGTTGCAGTAGAGAACATGGTCACCTCAATTCTTGCTGATTACAGGGGTTATGATACCTTTGGAGAAACCACTGTGATCTTTACAGCAGGTATAGCTGTAATTCTCATTCTCAGGAGGCGGGAAGATTGAGGGAGGAAAATATAATTATCAGGACAGTGATCAGATTGATGGTGCCCTTTATCCAGGTATTCGGCTTATATGTGATATTCCATGGAGGGGGAGGTCCAGGAGGCGGTTTCCAGGGTGGTGTGATAATGGCTGCCAGCATTATCCTGTATGTGATGGCCTTTGGGATTACAGCAGGTAAACAGAGGTTATCTGAAAAAGTAAATATGATCATGCGCAGTACCGGTCTCTATTTATATGGTGGAGCTGGTGTCCTGGCTTTGATATTCGGGGGCAAATTTCTTGATTATGGTGTTGTACCCCTGCCATTGCACGATCCGGCCCATATCCGGGCTTTTATGATAGACGGTGTGGTGGAAGTAGGTGTGGCAATAACAGTGATGGCGGTAATGGTGACCATATTCTTTGAATTGTATCCGGGAGGTACCAGTGATGATTGAAGAGATACTTGTAAAGTACAATTACTGGATCTATGTAGTTTTAATGATGATCGGATTCTATGCCGTTATTGCAAAGAAGAACCTTATAAAAAAAGTAATTGGCCTAAACATTTTTTCTACTGCAATATTTCTTTTTTATATTTCGATAGGGGATATAAGAGCTATACCAGGTAAAATAGTCACTGAACCCATTTACATGCATGGGGAAAATCTTGTTTATGTTAATCCCATCCCCCACGTGCTGATACTTACAGGGATTGTGGTAAGTGTTAGTGTTACAGCAGTGGCCCTGGCTTTGATTATTAAGATACACAAGGAATTCGGGACGATTGAAGAAGAAAAGATACTGGAGATGCAGTCATGATCTATGATGATTTTCCTGCTCTAATTGTAATACTTCCCCTGTTTGCGGCTTTTACTGTTCCGATTATCGGATACTTTAGTAAGAAAACAGTTCCGTATTTCGTATCACTTGCTACATTTATTGCCTTTATAATTTCCATATTCAACCTTCAAACAGTAATGTCCTCAGGTACAATCAGTTACACGATGGGTGGGTGGGAACCGCCATGGGGTATTGAATATAGAATCGACTATCTGAATGCTTTCGTCAGTATAGTGGTAATTTTCATAATATTTATTGTGTCTATATATTCAAGAAAGAGTATTGAAAACGAACTTCCTGGAAAGACTGTTCCATTCTTCATTATATTTTTATTGCTCACCGCCGGGCTTGAAGGTTTGATAGTCACAGGTGATATTTTCAATGTATATGTATTTCTTGAAATATCTTCTCTGGCCGCCTATGCCCTCATAGCTGTGGGATCTAACAGGAATGCACTCATGGCCAGTCTGAATTACCTGATAATAGGGACCGTGTCTGCTTCCTTTATTTTACTGGGAATAGGATATCTTTACATGGTTACAGGGACGCTGAATATGGCGGATATGGCAAACATTCTGCCAGCAGCTTTTGATGAGAGACCCAAAGTTGTATTGGCTGCTTTTGCGTTTTTCCTGGTTGGATTCAGTATTAAGGTGGGATTGTTCCCCCTGCACACATGGATGCCTGATGCTTATTCCCAGGCGCCTTCGGCTGTAAGTGCACTTTTAGCTTCCACTTTTACTAAAGTAGCAGCATATGTAATGATCCGTTTTATGATCACCATTTTCAAACCGGATTTCATTATTTCAACAGTAAATGCAAATATAATCCTGGCCTGGCTTGCAGCCATTGCGATCATTGCAGGGTCGGTACTGGCCATTGCCCAGACCGATTTCAAAAGAATGCTGGCATATTCCAGTGTGAGCCAGATAGGATACATCATCCTGGGTATTGCCCTGGTAAACCAGGTCGCAATGACTGGTGGTATCATACATATCATGAACCACGGTATCATGAAGGCTGCTTTGTTTATGGTGGCAGGTGCCATCATCTATAAGACCGGCATTCGTAATATCAATGATTTTAAAGGTCTCGGCAAGACCATGCCGTACACATCTGCGGCATTTACCCTGGTGGCATTATCCATGATAGGCGTCCCGCCCACCGTGGGATTTGTAAGCAAATGGTACCTGGCATGGGGTGCCATGATAGCAGATCAATGGATTTTCGTTGGTGTAATTATGTTGAGCAGTTTGTTGAACATCGTATATTTCTGGAGGGTGTTTGAGAATATGTATTTCTATAGGGCAGAAGGGGGCAAGGTGGATGAAGTGCCACTTAGTATGCTTCTTCCCATATTGATACTGGCGGCATTGACGTTCTTGTTAGGGCTGCTGGCATTGTATCCCCTTAATGAAATAATGGCACCAATGGTTCAGATATTATTACCCGGCTAGGAGACATAAACATGGAGACAATACTTACAATAAAACCATTAATTGCGGTCCTGGTGCCATTTATTTGCGCGATCCTGATCATAATCTTTTCCAAACGTCCCAATATCAGGGAAGGATGGTCCGTTGGTGCAGGAGCTATATTATTTCTGATTGTTCTTTCCATGCTCCCCGACATATTAGCAGGTAGCGTAATTCAATTCACAGTTATAGAAATGCTTCCCAACCTGCCTATAAAGTTCAAAGTGGATGCATTTGGGGAACTGTTCGGCCTGACATCATCATTCTTGTGGATATTCACCACTTTTTATTCCATAGGCTATATGCGTGGTTTAAAAGAACATGCACAGACCAGGTACTTCTTCTGTTTTGCTATTGCTATTCTGGGTGCCATAGGGATCGCATTCTCAGCAAACCTGTTCACTCTGTTCATCTTCTATGAAGTACTTACAGTTTCAACTTATCCGCTCGTGGCTCATAACGAAAATGCTGAAGCCAGAAGTGGAGCTAGAAAATACCTGTTATATCTAATGACAGCTGGGATATTCCTGTTCTTCTCTGTTGTTGCTGTCTATTTCTATACAGGTACTACCGATTTCGAATTTAACGGGTTTTTAGACGGTCATGGAATACCTGTTATTATGCTGAAGATACTCTTTGTCACGTTTATGATCGGCTCGGCAAAAGCGGCATTTATGCCCCTCCATTCATGGTTGCCTTCAGCAATGGTAGCACCCACACCCGTATCTGCCCTACTGCATGCAGTGGCTGTAGTAAAAGCAGGCGTTTTCACAGCAACAAGGGTGATACTCTATGTGTTTGGAGTAGACCTGATGGGAGATTTGGGACTTGGACTGATAATGGCGTATTTCGTATGCTTTACCATTATTGTAGCTTCCTTTTATGCCTTGACACATGATAACTTAAAAAGAAGACTAGCCTATTCAACTGTAAGCCAGTTGTCCTACATCTTGTTAGGTGTTTCCATGCTTACACCAGACGGTATCACAGGTGGTATGCTCCATATACCTTATCATGCTTTTATGAAGATCACATTATTCATGTGTGCAGGTGCTATCATCGTTACTACAAAGATAGAGAATATCAGTGAGATGAATGGAATTGGCAGGAAGATGCCGATAACCATGCTGGCCTTTACCGTAGGTGCATTGGGTATGGCCGGAGCCCCGCCAGTAGCCGGGTTTGTTAGTAAATGGTTCCTGCTCCTGGGCTCGTTGGAACTACACCAATTACCTATTCTGATAGTACTCTTAGCAAGTGCTTTGCTTAACGTAGCATATTTCTTCCCTGTGATATATATAGCTTTTTTTAAAGAACCTGAAAAAGAGCTGACATTCGGAGAAGCACATCCGTTTATGCTGGTTCCACTAACACTAACTGCAATTGGGTCATTGATTTTAGGAATTTGGCCTGATGCACCATATCTGTTTTTGGAACTCGTCAATGTTGCTGTTCAAAATGTAACTGCAGGAGTGATCTGATATGGGATTTCTGGATGAAAAAAAGAATCTGGGTTTACTTAAAAAATTGTTCTATTCAAGCCTGATCGTATTGATCCTGCTGGAGATTATTCTTATGGGGATAAGGGAAACACACATATCATTAGCTCATATTGCGGAATTCCCTGCATTTCATGCAATCTATGGATTTGTCGGGTGTGTGATAATGGTATTTGTGGTCAAGTTCCTGGGTCATGAATGGCTTATGAAGGAGGAGGAGTATTATGATTGACTGGGTCCCACCTGCTGCCATATTTATCCTTGGAGCACTATTAATACCGCTTTTCAAAGGCAAGGCCAGACAGTTGTATGTACTTATCATACCGGTGATCGCATTAGCAAATCTGCTAGTCATGGAATCAGGGACCAAATGGACAGTAGGGTACCTGAAATATGACCTTATATTTGGCCAGGTAGACAAATTAAGCATGGTCTTTGGATATGTATTTGTCATTATGGCCTTTATCGGTGTACTGTATTCCCTGCACGTTAGAGAGCATGGTCATTTTGTTGCTGCATTCTTATATCTTGGAAGTGCTCTGGGTGTTGTGTTTTCCGGGGATTTGTTCTCGTTGTTCATTTTCTGGGAGATCATGGCCTTCTCGTCTGTATTTTTAATTTGGTTCCAAAAGGAAAAAGCATCCATTGATGCAGGTTTCAGATATATACTGGTCCATACTGCCGGGGGTTTAGCCCTGCTTGCAGGAATTGTACTGAGAGTAATGGAAACGGGCTCGCTTGAGTTCGGTCATATCGGGCTCGACGGACTGGATACATATCTGATACTTATAGGTTTTATTTTGAATGCAGCAGTCCCCCCCCTCCATGCATGGCTGGCAGATGCATATCCTGAAGCAACCATTGTTGGTGCTGTGTTCTTATCTGCATTTACCACCAAAACAGCAGTATATGTATTGTTGAGGGCATATTCCGGAACTGAGATCCTTATGTGGCTGGGTGCTATTATGGCGATTTTTGGTGTGTGTTATGCAGTGCTGGAGAACGATATTCGAAGGATACTGGGTTATCATATCATAAGTCAGGTGGGCTATATGGTGTGCGGTGTGGGTATCGGGACATATATGGCAATAAACGGCTCAGCCGCACATGCTTTTGCCCACATACTCTATAAAGGTCTCCTGTTCATGTCCACTGGTGCAATAATCTATTCTACAGGTCTACGAAAACTCACTGATCTGGGTGGATTGTATAAAAAAATGCCAATAACACTGGTAATGTACATGGTGGCCGGATTTGCAATATCAGGTATGCCGCTATTCAGCGGGTTCGTCAGCAAGACAATGGTGATTGCATCGGCAGAACATGCCCATCAATATATTATATTTCTCATGTTGTTACTGGCATCAATCGGTACCTTCCTCTCAGTAGGTATAAAGCTCCCATATTTTGCATTCTTTGGAAAGGACCGGGGTATAGAAGCGAAGGACCCACCTGCTAATATGCTGGCAGGTATGGGAATTGCAGCATTCCTGTGTATCCTGATAGGTGTTTATCCGAAAGTGCTGTATGACCTGCTACCGTATGAAGTGGATTTCCAGCCGTTCACAATTCCACATGTTGTGGGTGAACTTCAGCTTTTAATGTTTACAGCTCTTGGTTTCTTCTTGCTGCTTAAGAAATTACAGGTAGAACCCACCATTACTCTTGATATGGACTGGACGTATAGAAAGGGCAGTAAGCTATTTATGTGGTTCATTAATGAACCTCTTGCCAGGGGTTCCCAGTGGACTGTCGATGTTTCCTTACGAATTATTGCATTTTTGAAGTGGTTTGCGAAAAATCCTGTACTTGCGATTATGTTGTATAAAGATCGTATAACACTGCACTTTTTAGGACGGATAGGTAGCAGGACCCAGATGGATTCTATTAGGTATTGGGAAGAAGAAAAGAAATTATATCCAAAGAATCCTGTAAAACGAAATCCTGTAGGAGATTCATTGTTAATGGCTCTTATATTTATGTCAATTTATGTGTTATATTACCTGATCATGTTGTAAATATCATAGCGTCAGGAATGGCTTGGATTTACCAAGAGTAGAAATCAATTCATCAGATGGTTTAGTCGACTCCAAAACTTCAATAAAATCTTCCAGAACACTTATTCGTTTCATATCAGCAATTGGTATAGCAGGCCCCCTTCTAATTTCAAGGTATTCTTTTCGGAGTCTTGGAAGATCCATCACAAACGGGCTCAGAGAACGTCCAATATCTTCTATATAATTATTATGAAACAAACAGGACATTTGAGATATGAAAAGTCCCACTGCGGGTTCAAATCCCCCCATCTGGGTCTGCTCCCGGATGAAGAGAATGGGAAATGCGGCATCGTGAGTTGCTGTGCGGAGTTCCTTAGTATCGGCAACCACAGCCCGAAGCGCACAGGATGCATGTGAGCAAGTTTTCAACTGCCTGAGCAGGAGAAACTTTGCTCAGTGGATACTGGAAGAGGATATTAAAGGTTGTTTTGACAACATCAACCACTTGTGGTTAATGGACAACATCCCGATGGACCAATCGATTCTGAAACAATTCCTCAAAGCCCTAGTGGCAGAGTCCCTAGTGTCATGACAATTTAATTATGGAACATAATATTTTGACAATTTCTCGTCAG
>JACUTQ010000102.1 GCA_014859725.1 Methanosarcinales archaeon
TTTCTTCAATTTATTGATCTTTGAATTGTAAGTTATGCACATCACTTGTTAACCTGAAACAATAGATTTTTAAAATATTATGTTAACATAAGATATCATGCAAAAGTTAAAAATAAAGAAAATTTAAGGCAAAAAATACCTTTATATTAAATATAAAGATAAAGTTAACAATAAAAGCATAACAAAACTGCTATATGTAGGCAGATTGGAAAAATTGACCCTGCCAGACTTTATGTCCAAAATCAACAAATTGCATACTCACATTAGAGCTAATACATTACAACTACCAGCTTTTTGAGTCACAATTTCCCGATGAACTGAAAATCTACAACAACTCGGTCTTTGTCCGCTATGTGCAGGGAACAACTGCAATAGAAGGAAATACCCTCACTCAAAAACAGGCCGATGAACTGCTTGAACATGGAATAACACCGGCAGGTAAATCGCTTAGAGAATTTTACGAAATAGTCAATTTCAAGAAGCTCGACGAATTTCTTATGCACTTTGAAGGGGACCGCACGCAGCACATGCCCAATAATTTGGGAGTGCAATAACATCCACAAACACCTGCACTTTCCTGGCACTCCCGACCACCTTACCCCTGGACGGGGGCCTTGTCAAAAGAGATATTATCTTCTATGCATATTGGTCAGCCAATGACAAAAACTGTTGGTATAACAGCCCTGATCCCTCCTGAATTAATATATGCATGCCACTGGCAGCCGTTCGATGTGAACAATATCGTGCCCACATCACACACAAGTCCCCGTAGTAAGCTATGCGCATGGACCGCTGTCTGGCGGGATATGATTTTGGATGGTGGAATGTATCTAGATTCACTTGTAGTTGTGGCAGGTGGAGACTGTCATAATGCATTGGTGGATGGGCAAAAAGTGGCAATGAGCGGTAAGCCAACACATTATTTCTTTTATCCTTTTGACCGGGACCCTGAGTATATGGAATCCCAGCTACTTCATCTCACCGAATTCTTAGGAGGCATAAAAGAAACTGGTATGTTCAAACAAGTATGGGATTTGAAACAGAAAGGGAAGGCACTGGACAGACTAAGAGTAGAAGACCGGGTTCGAGCATCTGATGTATTTTCCGCTCTAATTTCATTCAGCGATCTTCAAGGCGATCCTGTTGCATTTGAAAAATGCCTGGATAACATCCTTAGGACGAATGTGGAATATTCCAGCCGGGTGGCCCTTATCGGTGTTCCCCCTATCTATCCTGATTTCCATGAAGTGGCTGAGAGTTTAGGACTGCATATCGTGTATGACGAACTGCCATACGAATTCATTAGATTGGGAGGGGGAGATCTCAGATCCATTGCCAGGAGTTACAGGGATTATTCCTTTTCAGGACCTATTGAGACCAGAATAAAAGTTATCAAAAGGGAACTGGACAAGCGCAACGTAGATGGAGTGATCCATTATACCCAGTTTGCCTGTCATCATACTTTGGAGGACGAGATATTCAGGGAATACCTGGATTATCCTATTCTTACCGTCCAGGGTGACCTGCCTCGGCCGACCCCGGAACAAATAGTACTCAGGCTTGAAGCTTTTTCAGAGATGCTGGAGGTATCAACATGATAGGACTTGATGTGGGTTCTACCACAGCCAAGATTGTACTGCTACATGAAGGGAATGTGACCAAATCGAAAGTTGTGCCCAGTCATCGATGGCAGGAGCTGGTGGATGCTGATATTGATGAAATGCAAATTATTTCCACAGGCTATTTCAGGAAGAAAGTACCCCATAGAGATGCTATAACAGAGATAACAGCTGCAATATTTGGTGTAAAATATCATTTTCCTGAAACACAGATGATCGTAGATATTGGCGGGCAGGATACAAAAGTAATAGACCTTAGAAATAACAGCTTTTTAATCAATGATAAATGCAGTGCGGGCACAGGTGCATTCCTGGAGCTGGCAGCCCATTATTTTGACATTCCGGTAGCATCCCTTGGAGAACTGCACAACAGGGTCCGAGAAGGAGCACAGATAAACAACACCTGTGGTGTGTTTGCCATATCAGAGATGATCTCCCAATTAGTAAAGGGGTATACTATGGAAGAAGTAGTCCATGGAATACATCAGGCCTTTGCCAGGCGTATTTCTCAAATGATCCCCCCGACTGAAAAAGTAACTATGATCGGCGGTACGGTTTTGAATACAGGTATTCTGGATGCCATGAATTCAATATTGAATTCAAAAATAAAAGTGCCGCCCGAACCCCAACTGATAAATGCTCTCGGTGCGGCGCTGTATGGCGAACAAAAGGTATTGAAATAGTTATGTCAGTCTTTTACCCAGGGGCTCTTAAAATCTTCAGAAAGGTTACGCATTCTGTTGATCATTTGATCATGGGCGTTATTAACAGAATCTTGGTCACCTCGTAAAACCAATACTTCCCGCTCTTCGATTGCCCCGTTTTCGTTACTTGTCTTAACCAATCTCATGGTTACTTCCAGATCAAATTCTTCAACTAAATCGACGATAATTGATTCAGGTATGCCTGGAGGTAACAAAAGATCAAACAGACCTTCAAGTTCGTTTGTTTGTTTTTCACCTTGCCCCTCATCTTCAGCGTATTCATCACCGATATATATGTTCTCATCAGTTTGTTCTTTGGATTCTATTTCAGACAAATATATCACCATTATTCCAGTTCTTTATAAAAAAAATGATGTTTATAATTATGCTATACGGTCCCCGGCATGGGGTCCATATACTGCATCATAAACCTCTTCTATATGTACTATCACTGCAGCTTTACCTGGCAGCTTTTTAGAATCTGCCATTGCTTTTGCTTCCTGATATTGATCCCCTTTTTCCAAATAATCTACTGTACCTTTGATCTGATATGATTTACTGGATTCACCATCATAAGCTACCATAGCCAATCTGGGGTTCATTTTTAGATTGGCAGCTGTCTTTTTGAAAAAATTGTCCACTATCAAGATTGTTTCGTCATCAATAAATTTCCACATTCCAACAAAAACCACGTTTGGTTTGCCTGTATTATCTGTAGTTGCAATTGGAAGTGGTTTTTGCTTTTTAATGACTTCTATTACTTCTGTTGTTAGTTTAACCATATTATCACCATTTAATATGTAGTTCAATGTATTCATAAATGTTTTGATGATCGTTCTAAAGTGTTTGAATTAAAATTCTTATTAAAATATCAAGAATGGGATTATATCAGCTTATATCATTCAATAGGCAACCAGGACAGTTAATTCCAGATATCTGTACATTCAAACAGACTTCTGCTATCCACTCCGAGTCGATGTCATCATTCCATACCTTTCCACAATATCCCTGAACCTGCGAAGACTTTATCAAGATATTTCAGGAATCCCACAGGGCCTTATGAACAAATTATTTGAAATGATCAAAGCCCTGCAAAAATAAATTCAACTGACCTTGGTGATATATTTATTACAGTTCACAATATCAGGAATGTATTATGCGAATCGCTGTTATTGCCATCCAGGGAAATGTTGAAGAACACATAACTGCAGCCAAACGGGCCATTGAGGACATGGATATACCTGCTGAGGTTATTCCGGTCCGCCATAGCGGCACAATCCCATCGTGCGATGCCATTATCCTGCCCGGGGGGGAAAGCACGACCCTGGGGAGGTTGATTGCCAGGGAAAGGATGGATATCGAAATAAAGGATGCAGCCACATCTGGCAAGGCTATAATGGGGACCTGTGCAGGTCTGGTACTGCTGGCAAAAGACGGCGGCGAACAGGCAAAGCGTACAGGCCAGAAACTCCTGAAAGTCATGGACATTGATGTAAACCGCAACGCTTTCGGCAGCCAGCGCAATTCTTTTGAGGTCCCGTTGGAGGTTGCACATCTGGACTCACCTTATAATGCTGTATTTATCCGTGCGCCAGCTATCACCTGGGTGGGGCCTGAGGTGGAAGTTATTGCCAGGTTTGAAAAATGGATCGTGGCAGCAAAGCAGGGAAATATACTGGCCCTTTCATTTCATCCTGAACTTACTCAGGATCTTAGGATTCACCATTATTTTTTTGGACTGGTAAAATAACCGTTTTACATATAGATATTTCTTGAACCACCTATCTTCTTTACTCCATTATATGATGCATTTGCGGCATCAGTACCAAGAGCAGCAGCGCAGATAGAACAGCCATACTTCCACCGAAAATAAAAGGTACGGGGGCGCCTAAAATGTCCCATAACAGCCCGGCAATGATACTCGCAAAGAGCATCATCATGCCAGTAGCGGCATAGTATATTCCAAGGGCAGTAGCCCGCTTGTCTGAAGGGACCAGGTCCACTACATAGGCTTTCCCTATGCCTTCAGTCAGTGCCTCATATAATCCGTAGATTATGAAAAGCGGCCATACATAGATACTTTCCTGTATCAATGCGAATCCAAAATACACCCCGGCAAAGACCAGAAACCCTGCTGTCATTATATCTCGCCGCCCTTTTTTATCAGATAATGTACCCAGTGGAAAAGAGAAGAGCGAGTAAACAATATTAAACAGGATATAGGACAATATTACCAGATATGGTGAAAAACCCATTTCCTGTGCCCTCAGAATCAAAAACACATTACTGGAGTTGCCAAGTGCGAAAATAATCGTGATCAGCAGGAACACTTTGTAATGCCTGCCAAACTGGGAGATGTTAAAATAAATCGTATCAGTTCGGGCGCATTTTCGCTCTTCCACAAAAAAAGCAACAAGCAGAATGCTAATCAGTCCAGGTATGAACGCCACCAGAAATACCAGCCTGTAGTTGAGAGAAGTCATATACAACAGTACAAGTGCGATCATTGGTCCCACTACTGCACCGATGGTATCCATTGACCTGTGTAGCCCGAATGACCTGCCCCTGTTAACAGGATCGCATGAATCAGCGATCAGGGCATCACGAGCCGAGGTACGAAGCCCTTTGCCTGTCCTGTCCATCAATCTTGCTATGAGCACATGGGGCCAGCCCAATGCCAGGGCCAGGACAGGTTTTGAGAATGCAGAAATACTGTACCCCAAAACCAGGAAAGGTTTGCGCATACCCTTTTTATCAGAAAACCAGCCCGACACTACCTTCAGAATACTGGCAGCACTCTCTGCCAATCCCTCGATCAGGCCTACCACAGACATAGGTACGCCCAATACCAGGGTAAGAAATAATGGAATGACGGGGTAGATCATCTCACTGGCAATGTCAGTGAACAGGCTTACCAGACCCAGGACGAAGACATTTTTCTTGATACCTGATATCAGAAAATCTGGTTCTTCTTCTGGATGCGTTTTGATTTTGGTCATATTATCTTCAGGCAATATTATATCGACCCTTTCGTTTAGTTTCCCAATTCCATTAAAATTTCAGGGATAACTATGCAGCATTCCCAAACCGCTTCGTCAGAAACTTCTCGATCTCGATTATAAAGAACCCTGGCAGCGCAGCCAGGAACATAATACCCCACCAATCTATTGGTATTGGTGCGGTTCTAAGCGGATTGAACCCAATGTCAGGCAGGACATAGATCAAAAGTAGCTGCAGGCTTATCGTAATTGCAATTCCGGCAAGCAGCCACCTGTTTGAAAACGGGCTGAAGGTAAAAGCCGATTTTGTAATTGAGCGTGCAGTAATGAGATAACACAAATGCACTATGATAACGGTAGTAAATGCTGCGGTCTGGGCTTGCCTTATTATGTCTTCATGAACAACGACCCCATCCACAATTGCGGGCATGCCGTAATATGAATAAATAAAAAATCCAGCTGCTGCCATTGCAATAGAGACCAATCCAACTTTTTTGAAAAATGGTGCTGAAGTTATTTTCTCATTTGGGTCACGTGGCGAACGCTCAAGCAACCCCTTCTCCATTGGCTCCATAATAATTGGAAGTGCAAGTGCTACCGCATCCAAAAGGTTAATCCACAGGATCTGCACTGGCTCTACAGGCAGTCGGTTGTTAAAGAGAATTAAAAAAGGTGAAAGAAGAAGTGCTCCAATTACCAATAAGGACTGTCCTCCATTTGTTGGAAGGGTATAAAGAATTACTTTTTTAATGTTATCGAAAACATACCGTCCTTCTTCTACAGCAGCCACTATGCTGGCAAAATTATCATCAATAAGGATCATATCAGAAGCTTCCTTGCTCACATCAGTTCCGATTATCCCCATAGCAATTCCAATATCTGCAGCCTTCAATGCAGGAGCATCATTCACACCATCTCCGGTGACGGCTACGATATGCCCATGACGCTGCAGCTGTTTAGTAATGCGGTATTTATGTTCAGGTGCTACTCTGGCATATACCGAGACCGATTCCACTATATCGTACAATTGATCATCGCTCATATGTGATATGTCGTCACCCCTTAGCACTGTAGAGGTGGGGCCGCATATCCCAAGTTGTTCGGCAATAGCTTTCGCTGTCAATGCATGATCCCCTGTAATCATTATTGTTCTAATGCCAGCTGAGCGGCATTTTGCAACTGCCTCAATAACCTCCTCTCTTGGAGGATCGATCATTCCCTGAAGTCCCAGAAAAGTAAGTTCCTTTACACAATCAGAGTGGAGTGATGTCTTATCCTTATTCACGGTCTTATACGCCATTGCGAGCACCCGCAAGGCATTCTGCGCCATATCCCCGGCTTTATCTTCAATTATCTGAACAGCTTTTTCATCTAAATGAACCACTTCCCCGTTCACCAAATGGTATGTACACATCTTGAGTACTCGCTCTGGCGAGCCTTTCACATATATTATATTACATGATGAATCGCCTTCATGGAGAGTTGCCATGTACTGTTGTTCAGACTCGAAAGGAATCACATCCATCCTGGGATGTTTTTCGGTTTTTTCGTTGATATCCACAATACCTGCTTTTTCAGCAGATACTATTATTGCCCCTTCAGTCGGATCACCTATTATAGAATATTCTTCTGATTTTTGAATGAGGACTGCATCGTTGCACATATATCCTGCCATCAATGTCTTAATCAGATCAGGATCACACTGAGCCGGGTTGATAATTGCATCCCCTGCAATAAACTCACCTTTTGGTTCATATCCCACTCCAGTTACAGTATAATCCTTTCCACCACAATAGATTCTTGATACTGTCATCTGGTTCTTGGTTAGTGTCCCTGTCTTGTCAGAGCATATCACTGTTGTACTTCCAAGTGTTTCAGCAGCAGGCAACCGTTTGACCAGTGCATTTTTCCGTGCCATTGCCGTTACACCAATAGCCAGTGTTATTGTTATGATTGCTGGCAGTCCTTCCGGAATTGCAGCCACTGCAAGGGATACCGAGGCAAGGAACGCATACTCGATACTGAAATGCCCCAGGTAAATTGCCAGTATAAAATTGAGTAATGTTATGGCAAGTATTATTCTAACCAGAAAGCTTGAAAATTGGTTCATTCTCTGCATCAAAGGAGTAGTGATTTTTTTGATCTCTGTCATGAGTTTTGCAATTCTGCCAATTTCAGTTTGCTCACCTGTTCCTATCACGATCCCCTGGCCTGACCCCTGAGTAATGAAAGTACCACTAAACGCTATGCAGTGCTGGTCTCCAGGTGAAGGATCAGATAAAGGAATTCGGTCAATGCTTTTTGGGACCGGCACAGATTCACCAGTAAGTGCTGATTCATCTGCTCTTATGTGCTTGGCATAGAATAATCTGAGATCTGCAGGAACTCTATTCCCTCCTTCTAAATGTACAACATCGCCTGGAACAAGTTCCCGTGCCGGAATTATGGTATTTCTGCCGTCCCGGGTTACCAGACACTCTGGTACCATCATCTTTTTTAATGCTTCTACGGACTCTTCGGCTTTACCCTCCTGAATAAAACCTATGATGGCGTTGGCGATCACTACTGCCAGGATGACTATTGTATCCATTAACATGTCCAGAACAGTAGTGATAACTGCAGAAATTAAAAGAATGTAGATCAAACCACTATTAAACTGCATCAGTAGGCGAATAATCGGGCTTTTTTTCTTAAATTTCAATTCGTTGTATCCAAAGTGGTCCAACCTTGTTTTTACCTCTTCAGATGTAAGTCCGGAATATCCCGAATTCAGAGCTTCAAATACTTCTTCTACTGGTAACTGGTACCAACTGGTTCCATTTGGCAATTCAATCATCCTTTTGAGGTCTTAGAATTTTTTTAGCGAATTCCCCAACTTATGAAAGTGTACTTCTTACTGATATATGCTTTCCTATTGACATGAATATACTCAGCACCTGCATAAATTACTATTTTTATAGGAATATTATCTAATAA
>JACUTQ010000103.1 GCA_014859725.1 Methanosarcinales archaeon
TTTTGCTGATGCGAATATGAAAACATTAACAATATCATTTTGTGTGCTTTTTCTTGTGATGATGTCAGCCCTGCCTGTATCTGCAGAGCCTGAGTTATATTTTGGAGATGTTAAGACACTGGAGGATAGATCTAAGATCGTATCATTGATGGTCAGGGATGTAAATGATCTAGGTTCAAGTGATGCCATTATTGAATTTACTCCATCTGAAGGAGTCAGGGTTACAGATGTAACATCAGGAGATGGGAATGCTCTTATTGTGCAGGATAAGGATATCGACAACATAGCAGGCTTAGTGCGGATTCTAGCATGGGATGTAAGTACAGCTCATAGCGAGGATGTGGTTATTTGTAATATTGCATATACTGGAAGTGATTCGAATCCGTTTGAAATCGGTCCCGCAGAATTATTCGATTATACCTATAACAAGATTCCGCACTCTGGAAACAATGACATTGATCGTTCCACTGTTAATCCCACTGCAACAAAAGTCGCAGATGATTCTGCCACAAGCGTTGCAACAGTATCTGGAGGAAAAGCAGATGGTGAAGGTATTGTTGTCGAATCCACAGAAATTGCAGACGAGACTAATGGGTCATCCGGGGAAGATAAAAAGGGTATTCCCGGGTTTGGATTATTGACTTGTCTATCGGTTATGTTGATTACGGTTCGACTATTGCGTGAAGACAAATGAATGAGGTTATTGAACCTCATTTGTTTTTTTATGGTACACTGAGCCTGTGGCAAATCTGGCGAGGTAGTTACCTGGTGTATTCCTCCAAAATATAAGAATTAAAAAAAAATTGCAGACGTTTTTATTTGATTGATTCAATCGTAGTTTTAGCCTCAGGTTTCATTCAATGCGTAGCAACCATCACATTTGTTGATTTAATTATTGCGTAGACCTCTTTTCCTTTAGTCAACTCTAAATTTTCTGCCGATTTTTTTGAAATTATAGAAACAATCTCTACTCCATCTGACAGTTCTATCATTACTTCCGAAGTCACCATACCATGATTTATATTTTTTACTTTGCCTTTTAAAACATTCCGCGCACTTACTTTCATTGCAATTCCCCCTTTATAATAAGGTTTCTTCTTATGTCTCATTAAAGTATCGGTCTCATTGAAGGTGTGTATAGTCCCGAAAAGATTTCGAATCAGATTTTGCCCAAAAATATTTGTTCAGAACGTGAAGCTGAACAGAAGAAAAATTTGTTATATTATCAATCATAAAAAGAAAGGAGAATCATGCGAGATAATCGCTGAAGATATCAAAATATCAAAGAGAAGAGTTGAACAGATATGGAAAGAATATCATGAGACTGGGGAAGAGCCATTAGTTAGAAAGAATCTGGGCAGACCAAAGAAAGCGGTAATTCCTGAAGAAGTTGAAATAATCAAAGAAGCTTTTAACCGCTTCAAGTTCGGGGCAAGAATGCTTGAACCTATCATTGAAGGATTATATAATATTCACATACCTCATAATCGAATTCACATGTACTTGCTTTCAGAAAGTCTAGCAGGAGGAGAATTTTACCTGAACTTGAGAAAATGAGTTTGATTTCACGATCTAGTGCGCCAGTCATTTCTCCCCGGAAGTAAGAACAATCACCATCACCGTGTTTGAAAATAGGTTAGTTTATGATATATCATTTACACAAGAGAAAAACATAATGACAAACGCGGTAATGATCGCCGGCACCCACAGCGGTGTAGGCAAGACCACAACCGCCCTGGGATTGATGGCAGCAATGTCTAAAAGGGGCAGGTCGGTCCAGCCATATAAAGTTGGCCCGGATTTTATCGATCCCACGCATCATACAGCCATATGCAGCACCCCATCCAGGAACCTGGATACATATATAATGGGTACACAGGGAGTCCATGAGTCCTATGCCAAAACCCAGGGAGCTGACATTTCTATAATCGAAGGCGTCATGGGACTTTATGACGGACTTGATTCTACAGATACAGCCAGCAGCGCTCATGTGGCAAAGACCCTGGGTGTCCCGGTGGTACTGGTTGTCAATGTGCATGGCATGTCCCGCAGTGCAGCTGCGGTGGTAAAAGGATATCAGGCGATGGACCCTGAAGTCAATATTGCTGCATTAATATTGAACAGAGTAGGCAGTCCACGTCATCAAAAGCTGGTAGAAGATGGACTAAAAGGTGCAGGGATTGATATTCCTGTCATAGGAACTCTGCCGACAAATAAAGAACTTTCAATACCTTCCAGACATTTGGGGCTTTATATGGCACATGAAGAAACCCAGGATTATGGAAAACTGGCAGATTTCATAGAATCTAATGTAGATCTGGATGCTCTAATAGAGATAAGTTCATTGGCCTACGATCCACCAAAGTCTGTTGTAGTAGAGCACCGGCGGGCTGATGTAAGAATTGGTGTAGCAATGGATGGGGCATTTTGTTTCTACTACCAGGATATGCTGGATGATCTGAGAAAATGGGGGGCACAAATAATTGCCTTTAGTCCAATAACTGACGAACTGCCCAAAGTTGATGG
Organism: Methanosarcinales archaeon; assembly: GCA_014859725.1. Classification (NCBI taxonomy): domain Archaea; kingdom Methanobacteriati; phylum Methanobacteriota; class Methanomicrobia; order Methanosarcinales; species Methanosarcinales archaeon. The sequence continues at coordinate 2,527 of JACUTQ010000103.1, forward strand.
TCTGATACTGGGAGGCGGTTATCCGGAACTGTATGCACCCCAGCTATCATCAGGTACAGCACTAGATGACATCAAAAAGGCAGCCCAGGACGGCATGCCAGTATATGCAGAATGCGGCGGCCTGATGTATCTTGGCAAAATCCTTGAAGTGGATGGGAAGACATATACAATGGCGGGGGTATTGGATACCGAATCAAGAATGGTACAGAGGTTCCAGGCTCTTGGTTACACCCAGGCCGAGGTGATTCACGATAATCCACTGTCGTTGAAGCACCGATCCGCCAGGGGTCATGAGTTCCATTATTCAATAACAGATGTGCAGCGTGATGCCAAATTCGCTTACAAGATGCAGAGGGGAAAAGGCATTCAGGATGGATGGGATGGGATTATGGCTTACAATACCCTGGCAAGCTATATGCATACCCACCCGGCTTCAGTGTCAATGGAGCGGTTTGTAGAAGCCTGCAGAAAGTATAGCAGACAATGATGAATATGAAATTTGAAAAAACAGAGTCCCATAAACTCCTGACTGCAATGTTTATAACCGGCGTGATATCAGCAATTATTATCGTACTGGTTTTTAGAGATAGAGGAGCTTTCTGGGAATTCTCATTGATTTTCGGTACCCAATTTTTGTCAGGGCGGGAAATCGCAATGCTGCATGGGGCTTCTAAGGAAATCTCACCCGTTGTTATGATCTCGGCAAGTTTTTTGACCGACATGGCTGCCATGCTGGTCGGGTTGCCAATATTCGTTCTTTTTTATGAAGAGTTAAAATCAATTCGTGCAATGGCACCGTTTATGATTTTTTCAGAGACCATTACCTCAGATAAAAGCAGCGTTTTGCATAAATTCGGGTGGGTTGGTCTTTTCATTATATGTTTCATCCCGTTTCAGATGACCGGAGCACTTGCGACATCATGTTTTGCAAAGCTCCTGGGTTTTCCCGTGCGGGAGATATTGCCCGTTGTTTCCCTGGCATCCTTGACTGCGTCAATGGTATGGGCCATGACTGCTGACACTGTGATGAATTATCTGGGTCCTGTCCAGCAATATATCCCATTTTTCATTGTTTTTTTGGTGATTTTTATTTTGATCTATAATTTCACTCACTATAAAAATAAATGAAATTAATCCCTTCATATTCTACATCATTATCCTTTCTTTGGAATATCTATTCCTTTTGTTAAAGCCAGGGTCTTCATCATGTGGTTCATGGTCTTACGCATGGATTTGTGCCCTTCCTCATCCTCGGCTGCACCTTCAGCTAACCGGTCCTGGGACCAGTACGTGCCGCCCAGGTTTGCACCGAATGACCCGCCGCCTACCGGAATCATCTCACTGATAATATAGAAATGATGGATGGACTGAATGGCTATTTCCTGCCCGCCTACTCTGTCGCCGCCTACTGCCAGTGCTGCACCTACCTTGTTGCGTAGTATGTCAGGGTCCTTTGCTACCATAGCCCGGCAGCGGTCCATCATGGTCTTGGTCTGGGCGCTCAGGTTACCCTGATAAACAGGCGTACCAAATATGATACCGTCAGCCCATTCCAGGGAATCGTAGAACTCAATCATATCATCTTTATGTACACAACCCATGCGGTTCTTTACGCAATAGTCACAGTGTATGCAGAAATTTAGCTTCTTTCCCATTGCAGAAAAATACCTTGTTTCCACTCCATATTTTTCTTCAATGTATTTGAGGGACTCCTGTACGATATAATCAGTAGCACCCTGCCTTGGACTTCCGGATATTCCAAAAATTTTCATCATTATTATACTTCCCTAAAAATATTAATTGAAATAATATATGTTTTCTTGTTAATAATTATTATTGGCTCATATTACTAATCGATTCCTACCCTCTCTAGTAAAAAGAATTGGGCAAGTTTAAAATACTTATACAATACAAACATACAATTTATTACTAAATTTGCGTGAGGTGTAAGTAAATGTGGAGAAGAAGACCCAATAGGGACATATTCGACGAAATGGATCATGAGTTCGAAGAGATCAATGATATGATGGAACGAATGTTTCGGACAATCCGGTCACAGGCAAACGTTGAACCAGGTAAACCTCTGGTCTATGGTTTCAGCATGAAAGTCGGACCTGACGGAATTCCCCATGTGGAACAATTCGGAAATGTCAGACCCACAGGAAAAGGTATGATCAGTGGTGATGTGAGGGAGCCTTACTCATGCAATATCCTGAACAGTGAAAAGAACCAGTTATGTATCACTGCAGAGATGCCAGGTATTACCAGGGAGGATGTGACTGTAGATGCTACTGATACTGTAGTTACAATTAAGGCCGAAACCAAGGACCGAAAATATTTCAAGGAAATCCTCACAAATGCTCCTATCGACCCTGACAGTGGAAAAGCAAAATACAACAACGGAGTCCTGGAACTGACATTCGAATTGAAAGGTGATATAAAACCAAAAGGCAAAAAGATCAATGTGGATTAATTCTGAAATTAAATCAATATTAACTCAAGCTGAGGATATGGTACATGGCAGATGAAGTTCAAGAAATCAATTTAAAGGTAGAAGAGTCAAAACAGCAAGATGTAAACAGGGGAATAGCTCGTATCGACCCCCAACAGGCAGAAAAACTGGGACTCGAAACTGGTGATGTCGTAGGTATTATCGGAACCAAGGAAACTGCCGCTATTAACTGGCCAGGATATCCCGAGGATATGGGACGAGAGGTTATAAGGATCGATGGCAGTATTCGCCGAAACGCAGGGGTTGGTATCGATGATAAGGTTAAGATCAGGAAAATAAAAACTGATCCCGCCAGTAAAGTGGTTTTTGCTCCCACCGAAGATTTGAAGATCATAGGTGGCGGAGAGCAATACCTTTCCCAGGTAATGGATGGCAGAGTCGTTACCAGAGGCGATCTTATTGAACTGAATGTAATGGGTCGCAAACTGCAATTAATGGTAACAAACTCCACACCACACACAGAATCTGTTATTATAGGATCCAAAACAAAGATCGAGATCAGCGAAAAACCTGCTTCTGAAGTAAAGGTCATTCCAAGGGTCACGTATGAGGATATCGGCGGCCTGGGAGAAGAGATCAAGAAAGTCAGGGAAATGATCGAACTTCCCATGAAACATCCCGAACTCTTTGAACGGCTGGGCGTGGAGGCACCCAAAGGTGTGCTGTTGCACGGTCCACCCGGTACGGGTAAGACCTTGCTGGCGAAAGCGCTGGCCAATGAAACAAATGCCAATTTCCAGACATTGACCGGGCCTGAGATCATGAGCAAGTTTTACGGTGAATCAGAGGAGCGTCTGCGTGAACTGTTCAAGGAAGCCGAAGAAAATGCACCCAGTATAATATTGATCGATGAGATCGACAGCATCGCACCAAAGCGCGAAGAGGTCACAGGCGAGGTTGAACGCCGGGTAGTGGCCCAGCTTCTGGCCCTGATGGATGGACTGGAATCCCGTGGAAAGGTGGTGGTGCTGGGAGCCACCAACAGGGTCAATGCATTGGACCCTGCACTACGCCGGCCTGGTCGGTTCGACCGCGAGATCGAGATCGGAGTGCCTGATAGGAATGCCAGGCTTCAGGTCCTGCAGATCCATACCAGAGGTATGCCGTTAGCTGAAGATGTGGAACTTGAGAAACTGGCAGATGTGACCCATGGGTTTGTGGGGGCAGATCTGGCTGCACTGACCAAGGAAGGGGCAATGCGGGCCGTGCGAAGGGTGCTACCTGAGATCGACATGGAAGAGGAGACCCTTCCTGCAGAAGTGCTTGAAAAATTGAATGTCACCAAAGATGATTTCATAAAGGCATTGAGTGAGATGGAACCATCTGCATTGCGGGAGGTATTCGTGGAATCGCCAAATGTCAAATGGAATGATATCGGCGGACTTGCGGGTCCAAAACAGGAACTGGCAGAGGTTGTGGAATGGCCATTGAAATACCAGAAGGTGTACGAGAACATGAATGCAGAGATCCCAAAGGGCGTGCTGCTGTACGGTCCGCCCGGGACCGGTAAGACCTTACTGGCAAAGGCCGTAGCCACTGAAAGTGAGGTTAACTTCATCAGTGTAAAAGGTCCGGAATTATTAAGCAAATGGGTAGGTGAATCTGAAAAGGCAGTGCGTGAAACCTTCAGGAAAGCCAAACAGGCCGCTCCATGTATTATATTCTTTGACGAGATCGATGCCATCACACCCACCAGGGGTCAGAGTTTTGACAGTCACGTGACCGAACGTGTGATCAGTCAGTTCCTGGCCGAACTGGACGGACTGGAGGAACTCCACGGTGTAGTCGCTATTGCCGCCACTAACAGATTTGATATTATTGATAAGGCACTGCTCAGGCCTGGCAGATTCGACAGGATGGTGGAGGTACCTGTACCCGATGATGCAGCCCGTCTTGAGATATTTAAGATCCACTTGAAGGACAAACCGATATCTGATGAAGTGGCCCTTAATAAGCTGGTACGTGAGACAAGTGGTTATTCAGGAGCAGATATTTCAGGTGTTGTGAATGAAGCGGTAATGCTGGCCATACGTGATTATATCCAGTCCGGCAGATCTGCTGACGACGAGGAGGAAATAAAGAAATACAAGATTGGTCCAGATATTTTCAAGAAGGCCCTGGAAAAGGTCAAACCTGAGAAGGAAAAGAAAGAATTTGGAATGTATACCTGAAAGTTGAAAAAACCAGTTGAAATTGAGATTTCCAATTTAATAAACCTCATCACATCTATTTATTTACAGAAACCTTAATGATTTAAAAAAAAACAATTAAAGTTGATAGTAATAATTGATTTCAAATCATTTTTTGGAGCAAAAGATATGAAAACAAAACCAATTAAGGTGGGATTGATTCAGCTTGGAGATTTCATTAATGTTCCAAATGGAATTGAATCAATAAAGAAATTTATGAATGGCAATCAAAAAATGTTTGACTTTTCTAACATTGCAACTATATCAAGCGATAATCTCGGGCTTCCTGAACTAGATAACCTATACTATAGTGATCAACAGCTTTACAATCTTATTGAATTAACAATAAAAAATAATATTATCCAAGAAGATATTGAAATTATCTTTGCAGTAACATCATTAAGAATTAGTGAAAAAGATTTGTTTGAAAAAGATGGAAATGCATGTGATGATTTAGATTTTTTTAGCGTTAGGAATATCAAAAAGAAGATTGGAATTATATCTGTAACTCAATGGATGTTGAATTATGAAGATAAGTCATATCGATCGACAAAACAATTTGTAGCGTTTAATATTATTCCATTGCTTTGTGAATTTATTTTGGAAAAATCACTACTTCATTTTGATTTTCGACATTGTATATTTGATAAATGTTGGGATCCTGATCAAATAATTAGTGGTATCAAAAAGGCGAGAATAAGTCCCACTTCAAGAGAACAACTTTTAGAGGGGCTTTCTCATGAACAAATCAAATGTTTAGAAAAAATCCTTCAAAAAGTTAAACGGCCACCAATAAGTGAAATTCTCCGCCATTTTCAAGAAAATTCAACAATTAATTTGTTTTTATTTGGTATTGTTCTTAGCACAGTCGTTACTTTTTTTTCTAATATTGCATTATTACCTTTAATATTTTTACTTATTTTTTTAGGTACGATTTTTTGGCAATATTATTGGCCATCTGGCAAGTTAGGGTAACTCATAAAATAACAAATGATGACATTATAGTATCCTCTCCAAATTGATTGGTAATTCCGAAAATCAACAAATGCATTTCCA